>CAZXAC010000034.1:0-16699 GCA_964638335.1 uncultured Lentisphaera sp.
GGTCCCGTCATTCCTCCACCAAGTGCAAACGAATAGGCCCTCACGGCAACTACATTTTTCCCCGGCTTGACGAGTCTTGCTGGCACCTTGTACTTCCTAGCGATCTCACAGAATTCATGTTCCATTTCTTTGCCGGTCCTTCCAACTTCGACTCCGTTGAAATAAGTTATATCCTGTTTATCAACGGCTCCTATTTGGAGGATCAGATCCTTGCCGACCCAGGATTCCGGCAAATCTACTGTCTTCCTGAACCAGAACACTCCGCTGAAATTGTGTCCCGCCATCTTCCATGCCTGCGGAAGTTCCATCTTTGGCCATTTGCTGTCATCAAATTCAAGTTTATTCCATCCTGAGGATTCTCCTCTGTTTCCCGGATCTTTGGGACATGATGAGAAGCGTTTCCTGGCAAAATTTTCCGTTCTAAATGAATTGAGTTCTCCCAAAGGTTTCCAATATTCCCTGGAGAAAAGATCTTTCTCATAGGACAATGTCCATTCCTTTGTGATGGGATTATTTACGAGAGCTTCTCTGCTCATCCAGGTTTCAATCATTGTTCCGCCCCAGGTGCTCTTTATGATTCCGATCGGGACATCGAGCTCTTTTCTCAATTTTTTCCCGAAATAATGAGCAACTGCTGAAAAAGCAGGTCTGCTTTCAGAATTTGAAATCAGCCATTGAGATTCGATATCTCCTCTTTCTCCGCATGGTACGGAATTTTTCGGAATGGAAATCGTTCGCATCAGATTATCTTCAGGGAGGGAAATTTCCTCATCTCCCGCTGTCCCGATCAGGGAAAGGGGCCAATCCATGTTTGATTGTCCTGATGCTAGCCATACATCGCCGATTAATATGTTTTTGAGAAGTATGTTTTTGTTTGTGCTTCGAACGGAAACGGAGAGCTCATATGGGCCTCCGGCACGCATTGGAGGAAGCCTCAGGAGAAATTTGCCGTCAATTCCAGATAAGGTCTCAGCTGAGCTGTGTCCTATTTCGACAACTATCCTCTTTAACGGCCGTGTCCATCCCCAGACAGGAATTGGAATATCCCTTTGAAGGACGGCATTATCCTTGAAAATGGACGCGAGCTTCAGGCTCATAATCAATATCCGCTGTTCCAGTCAACTTCAATAGGGGCTGCTATTATATCTGTTACGCGGACAGTTGCTTTTCTCAGCTGGATTATCGAATCTGGAACGCGCGGGGTCACAGGTCCGAACAAGGCAAGCCTTGTTATCAATCTCTGCCATGACGAAGTCGTTCCCCTGATAGTTATCCCATAAGATGAAATGACTTCCTTGGCTTCGAGATACTGCGCCGGTCCGATTGTCGCGGCCTTTGGAGGAACCGCGGCAATATCTCCGCTCGAACCGAAAGAGCCATGAAGTGAATTCTGCGCGAGAGTGAAAGGACTCAGTGTGACAATTCCGGGACCCCATTTCTTGAACTCTTCAAGGTCTTGTGGAATTTCCGGGGCATCGGGTTCAGTGAAGGCGATGTGTCCCGTCCATCCTGGCCCAGAGTAGCATATATCTGCTCCACCGAGATCGCTTATCATCTTGCCGTAGTCCTTGAGGTTTTCGTTGCAAAGTCCGACCATTTGTTTTTCAGGCGGACGAAGCTTAGGATCGAGCTTGCTGTAGAAATACTTCTTCATAGCGTGAGTGAATCCGTAAGGCCATGTTTCCGGGGCGACATTTCCGTCCTGATCGGCGTACTCATCCATATTGAAGGTGTATAAATTTTTGCAGTTGACTTTGCATTTGTTCAGCATATCCGCAATTCTCGCATAGTTTGGCCAAGGTTGCGGGATTATCATCACAAGTTTTTTCCCCGCTTCCATATGATCTTTGATTCTGAAGAATATGTCGGTCACAAAAGCCCAGCTCATATCATCTCTGCTCATGACGTTTACGTTGAGATTAGGATTTGGATGATTCTCAAAATCCTTGCGCGTAATCTTGCGCATTTTTTCAAGCACCTTCTTGTCCCTGAAGGGAACATAATGCGACGGTTCAAAATTAAACTCGCTCATGGGTTTCTCCTTGATTATATTGATTTTAATCCTAAAAATTCCATTGTGTTGTGATAGGATATCTGTTCTACCAAGTTGGTTGGCAGAGATTTCAGCAATTTGAATTCATCATCATAGGAAGCGGGGAGGCTCACATCCACCATTTTTCCGTTGCCATCCAGATATTTCTGTCGGAACTGGTGATAAGGAGAATCTGACCCCCAGATTATAGTTCCAGGATAGGCCTCAACCAGTGATCTAATGGCGGATGGAGGATTCGCGTAGTCGGCTTCAAACCTCTCATTGCCAGTGGGTATTGCTGCGCTTTTTCTTCCAACCAGATCACAGTGTATTTTAAAGGCTGATGTATCTACGAAGCAGTTTGGAAGTGAATGAGCTTTGTCGAGGGCGTCCTTAACGAATCTCGCGGAATGCGCGACGCAGAACCTGAGATCGGGATTTTTCTCGGCCAATTCGATTACATCGAAGACATTTGCCCAAGGATCGGTTTTCATCCACGTGGAATGGAAAATCAGGGGCACATTCATTTCCTTTGCCAATTCCCTGATGTGGTTCCCTGGTTTATTGAAATCCTTTACAAAGGCCTTGATGTATGTAGTGACTGTTTTAAAACCATTAATTTTGTAAGTCTTGCTGAGATTTTTTATATGTTTTGCTTGTGCCTCAGTTTCTTTCGAGGGATCGAACATTATGAAAGGTATTATGCGATCTTTATACTCAGGATAAATTTCATATGTCTCTCTCAATAAATTGAGGTTTTCCCTTTCATATGGGAATTTTGAGAACGCGGGGGTCTCTAGGCGTTTTTCCTCGCCGAGGAACGGGTAATAGCTTGATTCAAACGGGAAAATCACAGCTTTATCCACTCCGAGGAGGTTCATCCTCACGATAAGATCTTCAACTGTCATTGCGTAGGGAAAAGAAGCCGACACAAGATAGTTGTTTATGGAAATGCCTATGTGGTTGTGACAGTCAATTATAGGTTTTTTACTCATTTGCTCTCCTTTATCATTTTAGCTGCTCCGCGGATAGTGTTGGAATCGACAGGTGTAAGTTCTCTGCCCAATTTTCTTTCAGGCAGATCAGCCCATATCTTGTTTTTCGCTACTCCTCCGCTTATAAATATTTTCTGTGGATTATTATCATCATATTCCAAAATATCAAATTTGTCTTTAAGGTCCGAACACAGGAAAAGAAAAATATTAACCGCAATCCATCCCGAAGTGACACCGTGCTCGCGAGGGATTTCGCCTTCGAAATAGGGCTGCCGCCAAAACCTTCGCAAAGCAACTGATTTGCGGATGCGACCCTCCGATTACTGATCGCTCCGGGCGGGATCTTGTCGGCAATCCAGTAAAGCACCTGAGCCGTGCAGAGGTTTATCAGCAGAGTTTCGTTTTTCAGGCCTCAATATTCATGGAAACTCTTTTCTATTATCTATACATCATCGGCACATACTCTTTACACCGTTTCTCCGCGAACACCTTCTTGAAACGGGCAAATCTCTGGATACCACCTTCAAGCGGCACCTCGGCCCACTCGTTACCGATGAGAGGTTTTGCGTATTTAACGAAATCGTCAGTCACATCATAACCGTCTTTTGTGATCCAGTGATTCGGCACTTCCCGTACAGAGTTGGCAATTACATTTAAGGCAACCTTGTCGTAATATGCTTCATACTTTTCTCCGGGTTTACGCTCAATGCTGGACATCCAGCCCGTTCCGTCCTTGAGAGCAATTTCAACGGCATGTCTTGCAACGAGAAAAGCTTCTTCCCGATCGACCTTGGAGGCAAGCGCCGACACCATGCGCTGTTCAATTCCCCAGGCATTGCACAAAGCCGGTCCATATTTTGAAAGCTTCCTTGAACTCAAATAGCTGGTCAAACATAGGCCTTGTGTACGCCCGGCAACAGTAAGACCGTCGGAATGCCCAAAGGCGTCTTTTCCACCGCTAGGTTCGAACTTCTGCCCGGCGTTCATAACAACAATACAACGACCGTGTTGTTTAAGCTTGTCGCTGACGGTGTCGGCAATCTGCTCCTTAGGAATTTTCCTTTCCGGCATCACAATAAGCAAAGGCATTTCACGGTTTGGATCTCCCAGTCGGACAGCGGCTGGAATGAAACCAGTGCCCCGGCCCATTGCCTCCATTACGAGGACGGGATTATGGGTGCAGCAACCCATGCTTTCCTCATTCGCATTTTGGATCAGATAAGCCCAGTGACGAGCGATTGAGCCATAACCAGGGGTATGGTCGCAGTATGTTATCTCCTTATCGCCCAAGTCATTGTCAACCGTTTTAGGAATTCCCACTACGGTAAGATCCAGATTTCTCTCTTTAGCCAGCAAGGAGACCTTATTGGCGGTATCCATAGAGTCATTGCCACCATTGTAGAAGAAGTAGCCAATATTGTGTGCTTTAAACACCTCGATAATTCGCTCAAAATCTTCCTGTCGATCTTCCGACAGCTTATAGCGACATGTGCCAACAGCTCCTGCGGCAGGAGTTGTAGCCAATAGATCAATTTCTTTTTGGGGTTGAGCCGATATATCAATCAGTTCTTCTTGGAGAACGCCTTCAATTCCGTGCCAGCCGGCATATATTTTCCCGAATTCGGACGGGTAACTGCGACAGGTTTCTATGACTCCTAGCAGAGAGTTGTTGATCACCGGCGTCGGTCCGCCAGACATGCCAAACAATACATTTTTATTCTTTTTCATGAATATTTTCCCTTATATTTTTGTTTTGACATCATATGTAATTTTTAAAGCATTTCTGTATTTGTCAAGGTCTATGCCTGATACATATTTCGTAGCTAATTTGCAGTTTTGCATTTCAAACCTTGACTGTTTCTCCGGTCTTCTGGCTCTTTAGTGCCGCCGTGAAGAGGCGATGGGAGTACGCGACTTCATCCGGAGTTACGCATGCGGCGAAATGGCTTTTTGGCTTGCCCTCGGTCAGCTCATAAATGAACGCGGCCCACATCTGTTGTATCGAATCGCAGAATCCGAATTCAAATATTCCGCCAGTGATACCAGGGAATGCCACCTGCCAACCCATGTCAATCTGTTGCCAAGCCTGCTCTCCTCCGTTATACTCAAGTACTTCCAGGCGGCGTGGATTCTTGCTACTCCAGCGCCCACAGCCCTTCATGCCCTTTATTTCGCAATACCAGCTGTCAGTTTCGCCAGGGGCGATGCGCTGAGTCTTTATTGTGAGGGGGAAGGGCTCGTTAGTATTAGGATCTATCGCAGTGCAAAGCAGTGTGCCGTTGTCCCAAGTTTCACATGGCACCATCTTTCCATCCTTGCCGGGCCGTTCCTTCACGATATTTGAAAGTATAGCCCTGACGTCCTTCGGATACCAGCCGGCCCTGAAGGGCACGTGACACGGATGCATGCCGAGGTCTCCGAGACAGCCGTATTCGCCGTTAAATTTGACCATGCGCTTCCAGTTGATTGGCTTTCCGGTGTTCAAATCGGACGAGTGCATGAATCCGGAATTGACTTCAATGATCTGTCCGAAAGCCTTCTTGTCAATCATTTCGCCGAGTCTCTGCATCGGCGGGAAGAAAGGAAACTCAGAACTGCAACGCACAAATACCTTGGGATGGTCGGCAATACACTTACTTATCACGTCATTTGCCTTCTTGTCTATGCCGAAAGGTTTTTCGCCGAGGAGATGTTTGCCGGCCTTTATTATATCCGTGTAAATTTGTTCATGGAGATTATGCGGAACCGCGCAGTAAATTGCTTCGACATCTGGATTATTAAGCATCTCATGATAGTCGGAGCAGGATTGTGTTATGCTCGGAAACGCATCCTTATACCACTTAAGTATTTCAGCATTCGTGTCGCAGATGGAAACTATCTGCGGCTTAGCCTTCATTTCCGTGAGATGGCACCAGCGCGCAACAGCACTGGCGAATTCACGTCCCATAAGTCCACATCCGATTATTCCAAATTTTACAATTCTCATTCCTTACTCCATGCTTTTGTTTATTAGTTCAAGAAGTCCGGAAACCATCATGTCTCCGGATTCAGGTAAAAATATGGCGTAGAAGGCTTCATAGCCCCCTTTGGCGGCCGAATCCTTGGTGACAATGTAACCCTGTAGTTCCCCATTGGCCAATGTAACTGTGAAAGTTTTGAGAGGAGACTTCTCTTTAACTGCAAGCCCGTACTCGACAAATATCTCACACGGAAATCCTACAATCCTGACATCACCTATTCCCAGCATTATTACTTCCACCGGATTATATTTCTTGACAAGTGCGGCTATTTCTCCTTTCTCCTGTGCCTTGGAAAGAACAACTGCTTTTTCAGCTCCGAATATATCGCATTCAGCTGTTCTCACAGGACCATGTCCGGCATTTTCAGCCTTTAATTTTGCGAATTTCGCACGTGCGGCTTCCAGAGTCGCCTCAGCTTCTTTCAATGGCTTGAAGGTGCGGAAGGGCAGTTCAAGTTTTTTTACTGCCGCACAGATCCGGAGATCATCGCGGAAATCGTCGCCTTTTAGCTTGTTTACGCTTTCCAGTACAGCCTTTCCCAATATTGAACCCAATCTTTCGGCTTCCGCAAAGGTCTGACCTTTTACATCATACCTTGGGCTCTGATTTCCCGCAGGTCCAGTATGATAGATTATCTTCAGATCTTTACCCAAAGAGGCATTAAGAAATTTTCTGGCGAATCCGGGAAAATCTGAAGATACTTTTTTTGAATCCTCATGCATTACTGTTGGATGCATGCAATAGAACAACGACAACGAAATCAGCTTCTTGGAAATTGGATCCCTAGTTACAATTATCGAACACTCTGGATCTCTGGGACCTTTTGGATCATGACGGTTTGTACCAACTCCGGAAATCTGTGCCGAGGTGAATGCGATTTCCGCAGGGACAGCGTTCTTTACCGCTTCAACGGCCGAGGCGATCACGTTTTCAGAGAAGAACTTCATGTACCTGCTGTCTGGAGAATCGCATGGCGAAGTTCCTTTTCGGCTCAGCATCTGGTATGTCATCGGTCCGGAATGGGTGTGCGTGCAACTGAGCATTATGTTTGACGCGGGCACGCCAGTTTTTTTCTCGATCTCTTCTCTCATTTGCCTTGCAAGCATTGGGGAAAACATGAGAAGGTCTACCGAAACCATTATTATTGAGTTTGTCCCATCACTGAGGAATATAGCAGATGCAAACAATGGATCATTGATGCCGTCTGAAGTCCTTTCCACATTTGGATATCCGGCAAGGAAAAGAGGCCAGTCTGGACTAATATCTCTGGTAGCGACACCAACCTTGTTCTTTGCAGTCAAATTTTTCATTTCACCTCAACCTAATCGGTTAAAATTCTGACAACTACTGGAGACTAGCAATAATAATTCCCGGGGAATTGTTCATCCCCCGGGAATCGATATGTTCAATGGAACGACTAGCAGAGTTCTTTTACCGTTTCGGCTATGGATTCTTCAATTATATCCATTCCCTTCGCGGCGACTTCCTCTGTCATAACAACAGGAGGACTCATCCTAAGTATGTGACCAGCCGGTATCCAGGCAAGTCCTTTTTTAAATGCCTTTTGATAGACCATCTTTCCTGCGGCGTCGAAAGGTTCCTTTGTCTTCTTGTCTTTTACCAGTTCTACTCCCATGAGACATCCTTTTACCCGGCAGTCGCCTACGATCGAGTATTTCTTTGGCCAGTCAGACATGCGTTTTTTGAAATATTTTTCAAGATCTGCCGCATGTTCGAGGAGGTTTTCCTCTTCGATGACTTCGATACTTGCGAGTGCAGCCGCGCAGGCCATCGGATTGCCGCCGTAACTGCTGGATGCGGATATCTTTTCGAAGCTTTCCTTGTATGGTTCGCGAACTGCCACACAGGTTACTGGGAATCCGTTTCCAAATCCTTTGCCGAGAGTTACAACGTCAGGAACAACGTTCCAGTGCTCCATGCATATCCATTTTCCTGTACGCGCCATGCTGGTGAGAACCTCGTCGGCCATCAGGAGGATCTTGTGTTTGTCGCAGAGCTTCCTGAGTTTCGGGAAGAAATCGTCTGGCGGGAAAATTGAACCGCCCCATCCCTGGATTGGTTCTACAACAAATCCGGCCACCTGATGACAGGTTCCCTTGTCAAGATACTCTTCATAGAATTCTATATACTTGTCCGTGTCGATACTGCCGTCTTCTTTTTTCCACATCGGGCGGTATGTGTCAGGTCTTGGAACCATGTGGAATCCGGGGGCGCGAGTTGCTCCGTAGACTGTCGAACGAATATGACCTAGGGAAACTCCCCCATAGGTCTTGCCGTGATAGTCATAGAAGCATGATAGCATTTCATGTTTGCCCGTTGCGGCGCGAAGAACACGCTGTCCCGCCTCAACTGCGGTTGTTCCTGAATCATAGAACTGGAATCCGTTCAAATCTCCAGGAAGTATCTTGGCGAGTTTCTCGACAAGAAGCGTCTTGATCTCAGTCGTGAAATCATGACAATTCATAAGCTTTAGCGCGTATTTCGCAACGGCCTCGCTGATCTTCGGATGGCAGTGACCCAGTGTCGTCACGTATATGCCCGATGAGAAATCTATATAGTGGTTCCCATCAACGTCTATCAGTTCACAACCTTTTCCGCTCTCAAAGGCGACAGGAAATAGTTTCACCTGTTCGCTGAGACCCTTGAAATATTTACAGCAGCGCTGATGCAACTCTTTGGATTTAGGCCCTGGGACCTCTTTTGTGACCAGCTTTGGGACTTTTGTCACATCCAAAGCATACTTTTCCGCAGGATACTTGCCCATTTTCTACGTCTCCTATGTTTAATTTAGGTTTGGTTTTGTTAGATTGAAACCGTGAACTTAACCCAAAGTTTTTCATATTCAACAAGAATATCTATTTTTTCATAAAAAATCAAAATGAGTTTGAAGATTTCTTTGCAAATGTTATAAATCTAACATGAACGATCGCCAGAAAAAACTTTTACTTATTCTGAAAAAGTCGGGACATTTGTCCATTTCGGAACAAGCCGCTTCTTTTGATGTAAGCGAGATGACCATTCGTCGCGATCTTGATGCCCTTGAGAAAATGGGTGAGGCAAGCAGGATTCACGGGGGGCGCTTATCAAATCTCCCGCAAGCGGAGGCATTGATTTTTTGACTGGAACCGCGCGAAATTCGCAAGTACTTATTGCGAGAGAGACTGTAAAACTTCTGCAACCTAACTCATCGGTCATGCTGAATACCGGAACCACGGTTTTGCAGGTTGCCAAGGAAATTGCGTTGTCGGAAATTCCGTTGACGGTCATAACAAGTTCGATTGCTGTTGCCATTGCCTTGTACAGGAGCAAATGCCAAGTTCTGCTTACAGGAGGGACTTTAAGGCAAAAATGGGTGGATCTTGTAGGACCTATAACGCAAAAAAACCTAGACGAATATTACGTTGACGTACTTGTTACCGGTTGTGATGGCGCTCTTGTCAACGAAGGGCTTTTCACAAGCGATATCAATCTTGCGGAAATTGAGAAGAAGACCGTTCAGATATCGAATCGTGTCATCCTCGTAACGGAAAGTCACAAGTTTGGAAGGAAATCTTTCGCCCACTTTGCGAAAATAGACGAAGTTGACGTAGTGATAACTGACTCAAACCTTGAAGATAAACTAGCTGAGCAAATCAGAAAAAAAGGCTCCCAGTTAATTTTAACCAAATCTTAGACTTGTAATTCCATTTTTTTAGAATCTTCCCCAATATAATTGAATTAATTCCTAGAAAGTATATATTATACGCTTGCCTTTTTTTATTCAAGATAAACAAATTTAAATCAGAGGTTCAAGATATGTTCGCTTTTTTGCGTGATGCCCTAAGGGACTCAGGTAAATTGTTGCACGATATTTCACATGCTCATGCCAAGTGGGAAATCGAAACGGGGCGCCGTATTCTTAGTAAAAGAAAGTTTTTCCTTTTAATACTCCTTCTTCCTATTCTTTTGCCTTTAATTTTAAATGCGGCGTCAGTCGTTGTTGATGATCTGCCGTCAAAAA
This sequence comes from uncultured Lentisphaera sp., assembly GCA_964638335.1. Lineage (GTDB taxonomy): Bacteria > Verrucomicrobiota > Lentisphaeria > Victivallales > GWF2-50-93 > DYMC01. The sequence continues at coordinate 10,069 of CAZXAC010000034.1, forward strand.
TTCCAATTCTTGGCGGGTCCAAGGCTTATATTCCAGCGATAGTTAATTCGAAGATGTTCTTCGGGTCAATCTTTGTTGGTTTGGTTGCTGGACTCATAACCGGAGTTATCGGGGCAGGGGGAGGATATATCCTTACTCCGGCCTTGATGAGTTTTGGGGTTCGCGGTATAATGGCGGTTGGAACGGACCAGTTCCATCTCTTCGCTAAAGCGATAATGGGAACTACGATACATAGAAAGATGGGTAATGTTAATTTCCCATTGGCGGCATGGTTCGTTTTAGGTTCCTTGGCGGGAGTTACCGTGGGGGGGATGATAAACAGGGCTATCTTTCAATACAGCCCCGCATTGAGCGATATGGTAATTAGTCTCATGTATGTCGTTGTTCTTGGTGTTCTCGGGTTTTATGCCATGTATGATTGGATTTCTCTTCGAAAAAGTACGAAAGCTTCAGCGGATGCCACAACTCCGTTCGCAAAATGGTTGCAGAGTCTTCCTCTCAAGCCCTGTGTTAAATTTGACGAAAATTCCGTTGACGGTGGACGTAAAATTCCAGTTTATCCTGTTGTGATTTGCGGTCTTATAGTTGGATTTGTGGCCGCCATAATGGGAGTGGGAGGCGGGTTCCTGACGTTCCCGATGTTTGTTTACGGACTCGGGGTTTCCACTTTTACCACCGTTGGGACAGATATACTTCAGATAATCTTCACCACGTGCTATTCTTCAATATTCCAATATGCCATATATGGATTTGTCTTTTACAGTGTTTCAATGGGCATGTTGGTAGGTTCGCTTGTAGGAGTTCAAATAGGCGCTTTGGTGACCAAGATGGTAAAGGGATCTCAGATCAGAGCATTTTATGCTTTGACGATAATCGCCGGTTTTGTAAACAGAGCATTCGCTCTACCGAGAAAACTTGCCGACCTTGGATACATATCGCTTCCGCGTCAGGCAAGCGTAGCGCTTGAAACTGCCGGCACATTTCTCTTTTTTGGAATAGTAGGGGTTTTCTCACTATGGATATTGATAACTTTTTTTAATAACGTAAAGGCAATGCGTGCCGCTTCATCAGGAGAATCTTCAAGATCCTTAGTGACAAACAGAAAATCTTTTGCCATAGGAGTATTTGGCATAGTGACATTTGTCGTAGTGCTGATTGCGGGACTCCTGCCGCTTTTTGGACAAAAGACTGGCTTGGAGAAGGCCGACGAACTTTTCAACCGCCTTGCGAAGCATTCCGCGAATTACATCACATCGGGAAGAAAACAGGCTGACTCAGTGACTGGAGTAAATGTTGACATCGGAGTTTCACCCAGAGAGCTTGTAGATAAGTCAAAATTGGTCGCAATGCTCAGCCTATGCGGAGTTGAATCTCAGATGGTTGAAGATGGGCGCGTAAGATTGAAAGGGGATTTTGGAAGACTTGCTCATGTTGCCATAAATGATGCTGAACAGGCTTTTAAAAATAATTTTTCGGAACTCAGTACCAAATACGGAATTCCAGCGGAGGAAGTGTTGTATTGCTGGTGGGTGGTCTTCGACGGTTTGACGCGGCGCTTCGTTCAGGAAAACAGAGGTAAGGAAGCAAATGCGTCAAAGTTTATGACCAGCAAAATATTGGAGCCGGCATATAACTTTCGAGGGATAGAGGCTTGTCCTGTCAAAGAAAAAACCCTTCCAGTTGCTTTGCTACTTTCAGCTTATCTGATCTATACCGTGTGGTATGGAGTTTCCATAATGTACGTATTGGAAGGTTTGGGCGTGAGCATATCAAATTCTGCGAATAAGGAAGAAGCCTGATTTTTCGCAGTAGAAAAATTTATGCTACGCTTGGTAGGCGATTTATCCCAGATTTGGGACTTCTATCCAAGCCTTCTTTTTCCATGATTTGAATGCGATTTCCGCAAGTTGCACGCCCTTTGCGCCTTCAAGCAGTGACCATCGGAAAGGACTGCCACATACTACGTGTTTCAGGAAAAGCTCCCATTGGATCTTGAACGCATTATCATAATTCGAAGTATCAGGCACCTGAGTCCAGCCATCGTAGAAGTTTATCGGGTTGTCGATATCCGGATTCCAAACCGCTTTAGGTGTCCCGACGGCAGATTGGAAGAGACATTTCCTGAGACCCGCAACAGCGGAACCTTTTGTCCCATCTACCTGCATGGTGAAAAGATCGTCCCTCCGAACCCTTACGCACCAGGATGAATTGAAGTTCGCCATGATTCCGTTTTTAAGCTCAAACATAGCATAGGCGGAATCATCCGCAGTGCAATTATATTCCTTGCCTTTCTCATCTACCCTTTTATTTATATGTGTTGCCCCAATGCATGAAAGAGATTTTATGTCGCCGAAAATATTATCAATCACATATCTCCAATGAGGAAACATGTCCAGTATCATACTTCCCCCGTCCTCCTTCCTGTAGTTCCACGAAGGTCTCTGTGCTGGGATTATATCTCCTTCAAATACCCAGTATCCGAATTCACCTCTAACGGAAAGTATCTTTCCGAAGAATCCGGAGTCCATCAGATTTTTTAATTTGATTAGACCTGGGAGCCATAGTTTATCTTGAACAACTCCGCTTTTAACTCCAGCTTTTTTCGCGAGCCTATGTAGTTCCAAAGCGTCTTTGCTGTTGACGGCAATAGGCTTCTCGCAGTAGGCATGTTTTCCCGCCTTTATCGCCATCTTTACGGCTTCTACACGCCTGTCTGTCGTTTGTGAATCAAAGTATATCGAATATGCCGGATCCTTCAAAGCTGACTCAAGATCCGTTGAAGATTTAGTTAATCCTGACATTTTGAGAAGTTCTTGGAGTTTTGTTTCATTTCTTCCTATCAGGATGGGGTCTGGCATTATGGATTCGGTATCTGAAATTTTAACCCCGCCCTGTTTTATGATTGCAACTATCGAACGCATAAGGTGCTGATTTGTGCCCATGCGTCCGGTAACTCCGTTCATTATTATTCCCACCTTGTGCATCTTCATCTAGATATCTCCTTGTTATTAAAAATATATTGTTCTATTTTAAGGCCTCTTCTACGTCTACCATGTAGATTTGCGAGCCTTTTTCCTTGTCGATATTAAAAAGGATTGCGCTTCCATCACGACTCCATGATGCATGCGCCTGAGTAACCCATGTTTCGATTTTTTCACTTTGCGATATTGCATCCATCACCGTTTTTCCATTAGAACGTTCACGGACTGCCTTGACAATTGAATATTGACCGCTAAGACTGTCAGATTCCTCAACGACAGTATGCTTTCCTGAAATAGGATCGCAGATTACGATCTGATTGCCTTTTGGTCCCGCACCATCTGCGCAAATCCACTTTCCATCCGGGCTGAACGAAGGATGTCCGGAGCCTCTCGTAAGAGGAACGTATTCGACCAAATCCGGATTTGACTTGTCTCGATAGATCCCCAAACGTAAAATTTGGTTGCAGTCCCTCAGATTGGCAAGCACCCTATTGTCCAAAGGGTTCCAGTTTGGATGGTGTGTGAATCTTCCAAGGTAAACGGGATTGCTTCCATCCGTCCCTGCCGCCATGAGGATGGATATCCTGCTTTCTGCCCCATCGATATCCCATAAATGATTTGTAAGATTAAATAAAATACGAGATCGGGTCGGATGAAAGAGCGCCCTTTTAATAAAGAAGTGATAATTCGCGAGGGCTTGCTTTTGTTCGGCGGGCAATAGATCCAAAACATCTTGTAGCGAGAGAATAAGTTTCCTTTTGCCCGTCTCAAGATCAATACGGAACAATCCTTTGTCCTTGCGTGGAGCTATTTGATTATTAGGAAATAGTAATCCAAAGGACGTGCTTCCGATCGTGTATTTGCCGTCAGGGGAACAGTAGGCTTCTGGAATGAAATCTTGAAATGGAATGCTTTTTTCCGATGAACCGTCCGGATTAACGGTTTTTAATATTGTTCCGTTTTTGTCTGAAGAGAAATATAAAATTCTATTCATTGACCCCTGCCACTGTTGTAGCGCGGTGGTATGGGAATTCCATTTCGTTGAATTTCCTACAACCGATATTTTCCCTGTATCTACGTCCATCACGCAGATCTCCGCCACTGGATTTTTCCGGTCATATCTGGCCAGGAGCAATAGTTTGCCGTCGGGCGACCACGGATTTATGCAATAGTAGCTGTGTTTATGTTCCTTTGGCCCTTCGGTGATCTGATATACGGCCTTACCCATTTCCGGCATTGGTTTTGCGCGACGGCGGAGAATCTTTGCTGCAGAGGTTTCATTCCTTTTCATTGTTTCATTTCTCCTTACATGTTTAAATTATTTTTGTACACTGCGGTCTTGCTCCTGAAGGGAGAGCTGGAGCTTCAGACCCTGCTTTCGGGAGCGTGCCATCCAACTCTTGTCTCCAATGCGCGACATCTCCCGATGGCCCGTAGCAGTATATCATCGTTGCCGGCTTATTAGAAATATTCGTTACCTGGTGAAATACTTTTGAAGGTATGTAAACCGCCTGACCAGATTTCATAACCTTTCTCTCATCACCAAGGCACATCTCAAGTTCCCCTTCAAGAATAAAATAAACTTCCTCCTGTTCTTGGTTGTGCCAAGGAACCTGTCCACCATCCGCATCAAGAGTTACAAGACCCATTGCGAAATTCTCGGCTTGTATTGGAGAAAGTCCGCCAACTATATTTTGGGTCTTTCGCCTAGCCGGGTATTTGCGTCCTTTTATTTCAGATAAATCTGCAATAATCATGAATATTCCTATATGTTTGGATTTAGAACCTTTTTCCCTTTTTTATATGTATTATGAAGATCACGCAGTCTTCAATGACTTCGTATTTGTGTCCCAGCAGGGCGTCAAATTGTATTGCTTGTCCATCGCGGAGATCATGTATTTCGTTGGGTAACTTGGCTACGACCCTGCCCGAAATAACCCAGAATATTTCATAATCGTCCTTATGAACTTCCGGGCGCGAGGTTTTGCTGCCCTTTTTTGCCGAGCCGAAGAGGCATCTGATATTTCCATAATTTATTTCAGAAAACCTAAAGCCATTTGATGAGTGTGATGATGAATTCATCTTGTGTGCCGAGTTGGACTCTGCGAAGTTCAGAAGTTCCGAAGGATTCATGCCGAAAACCTTGGCAAGCTTAAAAAGCGTCTCCAGTTCGGCGCAGCACCGGTTTCTCTCAAGCTTAGAAATTACAGCTACTGACACCCCAGACTTTTTTGATACTTCATGTATCCTCATTCCTCCGTTTTTCCTAAGTTGCCTCAAAATTGAAAAATCATACATCGAAGAAGCCTTTTTTTTCATATTTTCTCCTAGATTAAAATTTTTCTTGGGTGCATTAAGTTTTAGACTTGAAATTTTTCTTTGACAATATAATATTATAATTAATTTATTGTTGAAGAATAATTGCTTTTTGTTGCATTTCAAGTTCTAAAAGGAGAAAATAATGAAAAAAGTTGCTCTTGTTACCGGGGGATCGCGCGGAATAGGATACGGAATAAGTTCTTGCTTGGCGAATGAAGGATATGATATTGTGATAGTCGGAACGAAGCGAGAATGCGAAGTTTCCGAAAAAATTGATTCTCTGCGGAAGGCTGGCGTGGAACTTTTATATTGTCAAGCAGATATTAGCGAAACAAAAGACAGAAAAAGGATTATTGAAGATACAATGAGAAAATTTGGGAAATTGAATTTGCTTGTCAACAACGCCGGAGTCGCACCAATGTCCAGAGCTGATATCCTTGAGACCTCTGAAGAGAGTTACGAGCGAGTAATGAAGATAAACCTACAAGGACCGTATTTTCTGTCTCAAATTGTGGCTAACTATATGATTGAACAGCGTGAGAAGGATGAAAATTTTTCTGGATGCATAATAAATATTTCTTCCATATCTGCGACTGTCGCATCCGTCAACCGCGGTGAATACTGCATCTCTAAGGCAGGATTGGGAATGCTGACCAAATTGTTTGCAGTAAGAATGGCCGAATTTAAAATTCCAGTTTATGAGATACGTCCAGGAATAATAGTCACTGATATGACTGCCGGAGTTAAGGGGAAATATGACAAACTCATGGCAGAGGGAATTCTACTTCAGAAGCGCTGGGGAACGCCGGAGGACGTTGGCCGGGTTGTGGCTATGATGGCAAGAGGCGATATTGCGTATTCAACGGGACAGGTTGTAAACGTGGATGGAGGATTTAATGTGGAGAGATTGTAGGGGGAAGTTCTAAAGTTCGAAAGTTCTAAAGTTCGGAAGTTCGGGAGTTAGAAAGTTTAAAGACCTAACAATTACATTCATAAGATGTAAAGAGAGAGCCCTATGCAAAAAAGCAAGATATCAGTTAAGATGGGAAAAGAGAAGAATGTGACATTTTCTTACATCAAGGTGCATACCTTGGTCATAGGGAGTGGGGCAGCCGGACTTAATGCGGCGGTGCAACTGCACGCCAATGGAATTACCGACGTTCTTATTGTCACCGAAGGCTTGCAAAAAGGGACTTCCATAAATACCGGAAGCGACAAGCAGACTTATTACAAGATCGGAATGTACGGACAGAATAGTGATTCTCCATATTCCCTCGCAGAATCTTTCTTCAATGGAGGAAGCATGCATGGGGATCTAGCGCTTGTGGAGG
>CAZXAC010000035.1:0-16317 GCA_964638335.1 uncultured Lentisphaera sp.
GCGTGGAGGTCTTATCTGTCCAGATACAAAGTCGCCGGTTTTCAGGGAGAATCTTCTTATCTGGGAAGGGCTAAGGTATATGTCGTCCGGACATGAGAGGTAGCAGAAATTCGGTGAGCGCAGAAATCCATATCCATCCGGCAATATTTCAAGATATCCGCTGCCGTACATGATGCCATTCTTCTCGGCATTAGCTTTTAGGATCTCGAATATCAGTTCTCTCTTTTCTAGGGCTCCTATGCCTTCAATTCCGATGGCGGCTCCCATTTTTGCCAGATCTTCCATGCCTTTTTCCTGAAGTTCGGTGATATTGAGGCTTGGAGCTGTCTTGTCTCTTGGGGCATAACCGTTTTGATCGTCGTGATGGGAGGAACCGTTTTTAGCTCCGTCCTTTTGTTGCGCTTGCGTCTCATCGGTACGCGATTGTCCTCTTTGAAAAGGTTTACGTCTTCTGTATCCGAATTCGCCTTTCCCATCGGCATCATCATTTCCCTGCTCTCTTGCGCTATTGTTATTGGCGCTTTGCGAGTATTCTCTGTCTTCATTTGAATTTTCCGGCATTTCAACACCTCCGTTTTTTCTCAGTTACTTTTTTTAAGTCTTTGATTAGTTTAGAACATTGTTCATGCAAAAGCTCAATGGATCCGGAATTTATGATGCCCTTATCGGCCATCTCGAGTTTCTTGTCAGCGGAAAATTGAGAACTCATCCTCTGTTTCGCTTCAGCCTCCGACATTCCTCTTGCCTTTAATCTCTTGATTCGAATTTCCTCTGGTGCCCATACTGTTATTATTTTGTCGAACTCCTTTTCCCATCCAACCTCAAATAAAAGCGGAACGTCAGAAATCAGATCTTCGCATTCCGAAGCCTTTTGTCTCATCGCTTCCAAGACTAAAGGATGAACAACCGAATTCAGCCACTTTCTCTCAGTCTCATCAGCGAAAATAAGTTTTGCTACCTTTGAGTCGTCCGGGACTCCATTCTTACTAAGGAATTTTTCGCCCCATCTTTTTTTTATTTCATTTACCAGCGAGCCAGAGGCATCCTCCCTCAATTTTCTGCAGAACTTGTCAGAATCAAACACTGACCACCCGTTCTGCCTGAAAAATTCCAAGACGGACGTTTTGCCACAGCCTATGCCGCCGGTCAAACCGATATGCATGAGGAGTAAATAGATTTTTTGGAGTTTCTTTTAATTAGGCGATCCATGGCGCAAATGCGCTTCCTCGTTGTCGTCATGGTGTCTCTTCATGCCCTGAAATTTGGATGGGGGATTTCTAAGTTTATTCGACTTTCTTCCCGAATCTAAAGTAAATTAAGGGCAGGCGAAAATACAATTACAAAAAACAAATTATGGTGTAACTTAAGCTTGTCTCAGAGAATTGCAACCGTGAAAATTAAAATTATTAAGGAATTTTTCTTATGGGCAGGATAATAGGATCTGAAACTTTGTTCAAAGGCGGCTGGCTTTCTTTGGACAAAATAAAATATCTCGACAAGAACGGTGTTGAACGCGGATGGGAATCGTGCTCTAGAACTCGGCGAGGGGGGGCGGTTGCCGTTATTGCAATTACAAAACAATCGAGAAAATTGGTTTTGGTCAGACAGTTCAGGGCGCCAACGGCTTCTTATGTGATAGAGTTTCCAGCTGGGCTTTTGGATGAAGGCGAATCAATAGAAGATACGACGGCGAGAGAACTCAAAGAGGAGTGTGGAATCAAGGGCAAGATAGTTCGAATCTCCAAACAGCTTTTCAGTTCCCCGGGAATGTCCTCCGAAACAGTTGCCCTTGCGGTCGTGGAGATTGATGAAAAATCTCCTGAATCTTTCGGAGAAACGGACTTTGATGATTCCGAAGATATTGAAACATTCCTTATTCCATTGGATAATCTAGCCACCTTTCTAGAGGAAAGAGAAAAGCTTGGTGACAGGATTGACGCGAAAGTCGCATCCGCAGCGTTGTTCGCGAAAATCGCATTGAACTGAATTATATACCTCCTTATCTTTTCTATGCGGTACAAATCTGAGTCAGGGGCGCTATCCTCCGTCGCCCTTAGGGCTATGGGGGATGTGTCGGAATCGGTATCTAGGAATGAATTCAATCGATTACTATCTTGTTGTAAGTCACATTGGATGTGGTGGTCTCATTGGCAAGAACCCCGAAAGCCGCAGTTTAAGATTCCATTCCTTATTTTCGCGCAGAGCCACGGAGCCACAAAGTCGAAGATCCCTTGCTAGTGCAGAGACAAGACATTTTGAAAAAGTGGATTTTTTCTGACTCTTTTCCGAAAACTTTCTCCTCTTTGTGCTCTTGGTGCCTTTGTACGAGAAAATATTTTTTCCTGTTTTTTGGAGGACGCGTTCTTCGCTGTTAGCAGTTCAATCGATTACGATTACGATAGCGATTACGACATGTTTTCCCCACAGCCCGAAGGGCGAAGGAGGATTACGTAATCGACTTATTCCACAAATAGCTCGATATAAGATCTACTATATTCCCCGCGATCATTTTTTATGAAATGTGCCTGGCTTCGGCGTTCTTGCTGTTTGGGAAAAAGCTCTCCAAGCTTGCATTAACTGTTGCTAAATGGCATATTAGGAAGATAGTTTTTTTGATTGGGTAATTCGATTTTTATCAGGAGGTTCTCAAGATGTGTGGCACAGTTGGATACGTGGGAAATAAGAAAAATATTCCAGTAACACTGATAGAGGGTCTTAAAAGGCTCGAGTACAGGGGCTACGATTCGGCTGGGCTCGCGCTTGGGATGAGCTCTGGAATAGAAGTGCTGAAGAGTCCAGGAAAAGTCGCTGAACTCGAGGCCAAGATGAAGGCATCTTGGAAGGGTGATAAATACAAGAAGGCTGCCGTTGGAATAGCTCATACGCGCTGGGCGACGCATGGGCCGCCGAACGAAGTCAACGCGCATCCACATTCTGATTACAGGAACAGAATAGCGCTTGTTCATAACGGGATAATCGATAATTACTCCGAACTCAAGGCAAAGCTTATAGGTATGGGCGCGAAGTTCAAGTCAGACACCGATACGGAAGTATTGGCAAATCTTATAGCTGAATACTACGAAGGCGACCTCTGCAATGCCGTCGCCGCGGCTCTTAAACAGGTCTCAGGAACCTACGGAATAGCGGTTATCGTTAAGGATCAGCCAGATAAGATAGTAGTTGCCAGAAAAGGAAGCCCGATAGTTATTGGTGTGGGTGACGACGAGGCTTTTGTCGCAAGCGACGTATCTCCACTTTTGCCATTTACCAAGAGAGTCATATATCTAAACGATAACGATGTTACCGTGCTCTCATCTTCTGGAATAGATCTAAGGAATTTGGACAATATCCCAGTTACCAGAGAGATTTCACATATAGACTGGGATGCGAAAGCCGCTGAAAAAGACGGTCATGAGCACTTCATGCTAAAGGAAATAAAGGAGCAGCCCAGATCAATAGCGGATGCCATGAGGGGAAGAATTGACCACGAACTTACCACAGCCAAGCTCGATGGTCTGGGATTCACGCCGCGTGATATGGCTGGAATATCAAGAATAGTCATTGCCGCATGCGGGACAAGCCTTCACGCTGGCATGGTCGGAGAATATTATTTCGAAGATCTTACATCTATTCCTGTTGAGGTTGAACAAGCCGCTGAATTCAGATACAGGAATCCAATCCTTGACCGCGATACTCTCGTCATTGCGATAAGTCAGTCCGGCGAGACCGCTGATACCCTTGCGGCAGTTAGAGAGGCGAAGCAGAAAGGAGCTTTGGTCGCTTCGATATGCAACGTGGTCGGTTCTACGATAGCCCGTGAGTCGGGCAGGGGAGTCTATCTCCATGCAGGACCAGAAATTGGCGTGGCTTCCACTAAGGCTTTCACTTGTCAGGTCGCCGTCCTGCTGATGATGGCTCTCAAATTTGGCAGAGCAGGAAGATTGTCCAAGAGCACTGGACATAAGATAATCTCTCAAATCGAAAGGATTCCGGAATACGTCGCAAAAGTCATTGAATCATCTGATAAGATACATAAGATTGCGAAAAAATATTCAAAGGTCAGAGACTTCTTCTATATCGGAAGGGGATATTTGTATCCGGTTGCCCTAGAGGGAGCTCTCAAGCTGAAGGAAATAAGTTACATCCATGCGGAAGGCTATCACGCCGCCGAACTCAAACACGGACCGATAGCTCTGCTCGATGAAAATGTTCCAGTACTGGCTCTTGCCAACAATATTCCAGGAAAAGACAAGGTGCTGGGAAACATGCAGGAATGCAGGGCTAGGAAATCCCCCGTCATAGCGACCGTCACCGAAGGCGACAATGATATCAAGAAGCATTGCGATGATATCATTGAGATTCCAGAATGTGCCGATTTCATAACGCCGATTCCGACAGTTGTGGCTCTTCAGCTTTTCGCTTACTACGTAGCGAAGGAACGTGGATGCTCGATCGACCAGCCGAAAAATCTGGCAAAAAGCGTTACGGTGGAATAACAATCGCTAAAATTGTAGTCGTCATTTTCCCAATAGATTGAAACTATGTCTGACAGTCCAAACAAGAATGACAATTCCGAGCGGTTTAAGGCCTTCGCTTTAAATCTCCTTTATCCCGGAGCCGGGCAATTTTTTCTGAAAAGATGGTTGGCTGGCACAATATTTTTTTTGTTGGCGAGTGTCGCGGTATTTTGGCTGGGTTGGATAATGGTCGAATTCTTCATGTCAATTTACAGGATGGCCATGGACGGACTTGATTTTGACGAGACGGCCAGATTCAGGTTCATCAGGCATTTCGCCGCTTCATCTTGTCTGCTTTGCATAATCTGGCTTGCGAGTTTCGCAGAAATATTCGCAAGCAGGAGGATTCTAGAATCCATCCGTAAGTAATTTGGTGTCGGAGATTTTTTTCTACGCTCTTGAGAGGACGATTTTATATGCCTCTTCTGCTCGGATGTCTTCTTGTTCTCCGCATACGGCCTTTCTTTCTGCGAATCTCGCGCGGATTTTTTCGGCGGCTTCCTTTGCGTTGATTTTGTAATCTCCAAGTCTTGTTGGCATTTCGAGAGAGTGGAAGAATTTTTCCGTAGCGTTTATTGTTTGCCAAGCGGCTTTTACTCCGAAGACTCTGCTGCCGAGTTGTTCGAGTTTTTTCTTCTTCGAATTCAGTTTATGCTTCCATACTCCAGGCATAATTATTGCGAGAGTCTCCGCATGATCAAGTCCATAGAACGCGGTAAGCTCATGTCCTATCATGTGTGTTGCCCAGTCCTGTGGAACTCCGCATCCGATGAGGTTGTTAAGCGCCAGAGTAGCACACCACATGAAGGATGCCCTTGACTCGTAGTCCATTTTTTTCCCGAGGGCTGAGGGGGAAATTTCGATAAGCGTTTGAATTATTCCTTCGGCAAAACGGTCCTGTAATGGAGAATTAGATGGGAATGTCATGTACTGTTCCATTACATGGACAAATGAGTCTACAATCCCGTTTCTGACTTGTTTTTTCGGCAGGGAATAAGTTGTTTCCGGATCGAGTATCGAAAATTTCGGATATACGCATTGGGCGGAAAAGTAAAGTTTTTCCTTTGTTTCGGAGCGGGATATTACGGAGTTGCCGTTGGACTCACTGCCAGTCGCAGGAAGGGTGAGAACGGTTCCAATCGGCAGAGCTGATTTTACATCTCTTCCAGAGGTCTGCAAAATACTCCAAGGGTTTTTACCGGCAAACTTGCTTGCCGCAGATATGAATTTTGCCGCGTCAAGAACGGAACCTCCTCCAACCGCCAGTATGAAAGAAATCTTCTTTTCCTTCACCATTCGAACAGCTTTCAGGCATGTTTCATATTCGGGATTTGCCTCAATACCGGAAAATTCATATACCCGATATCCAGAGAGCGATTTTTTTACCTGTTGATATACTCCATTCTTTTTTATAGATCCGCCCCCGTATAGGAAAAGCACTCTAGACTTCTTTTCTATCTTCGACGAGAGAGATTTAATCATGCCTTTACCAAAGATTATTTCCGTTGGATTGCAAAAAGTGAAATTTTCCATAAATACCCCTTTAAGTTTTCCTATTCTAACCCGCGTCGGGAATCTTTGCAAGAGTCATTCCCACCCAATATAGACCCGTTGCTGTTCCAAATAATTCCATGATGGGGTATCCCCTTCACCCTCCTTTGCTATGTGCTACAAATCGGCGTCGGCGTCGGAATCGCTTTCGGTATCGCGGTATCCTCCATAGCCCGAAAGACGCCGGAGCACGCCGATAAAACAGGGCTCAAACAAATTTTTCGCATCTGAAAATCTGCTTAGGACAAGGCTTATATAGGCTAAATAAAAAAAACAAAAAAAATAAGTTTTTTGGCTTGAAATGTGATTATGTTGGATTATTTTGGAATTAAATGGAATAAAATGGATTAAACCTATGTTACCATTTTTCGGACAAGAAAAAGTATCACTGGACTCTAACGGAAGAGTGAAGTTCAGTCCTAGATTCATTGCGGACTTCAAGGATTCCGGAGGTGGAGATCTGGTTTTATTTTGTCTGCCGGAGGGTGGTGTTGCGATATATCCGGAGGAAGTTTTTCTTCAGATGAGGAAAGCTGAGCTTGAGAATGCCGGCAAGGCGTCTGAAAGCGTTCTTCACCGCAGGCGGATGAGGTTCACGGGAGCTATGACGCATTCGGATAAGCTTTCCAACCAGGGGCGTATAACGATTCCGCATTTTATGCGTGAAGAGTGCGGTCTCGTCCCTAACTCCGAAGCAGTCATGGTTGGGATCGAAATAGGAGTGGAAATATGGTCCGCTGAAAGATGGAAAGCGGAAATGGATAAGATGAAACATCATACGAATGAAAAGGGCGAAAGGGAAATGGCTTCAGATCTTTTTGAAGGCAATAGGAAAAACAAGGAGGATTGATCATGATAGCGATTAACGAAAGAAGTACGGATTCGATTCGGCTCTTCACGAGATCCTTCAACAGCAGGGAGAGCGTAAAAAATTGCTACTGCTCTTTCTGCGCAAAGTCGGGCATGCCAAAGAAGGAATGCCTCATCGCCGAGGACGAGATCGGCGGAGTGGATTCCAGCACCGGCGAGATAATATGCAAGTATTGTCTCAACCTAGTTGCTAAAATAAGAGGTATAAGATGAAGGCTTTTCCAGCAGAAAGAGGATTGGGCTCTCTTGTTTCCATAACAATTCTTGCGTATTTTACGTTATTCCTAGTAGTCTCCCTATTCCAAACACTGTCTTCAAGTTCAGAAGCGTATGAAAAAGAAAAAACCAATATCAAATCAATATGCAATACGGCTCTCGAAATTGCCGATGAAATGCCCGTTGAAAACAAGACCGGATGGGTTGAATCCTTCAAGGATCGTCCTGAGCTGATAATGCTCTGCTCGGATACCACTGGGTCCACATCAAGGCGACCAGTTGAGTCGGTATCATCAATATTTGAGGACCTGCCGCTTTCGGTACTTTTCTGAAAAGGGTATCTCGGTTGTTCTGCCTGATAGGAAACTGCAGGATCTGCCATCTTTAGCCACAGATTAGCACAGATTGTCTCAGATTATTGCTGAAGTCCAAGCTTTTTTTACTACGAAATATTTATCAAGCCGAAGGCATGACGCGGAAATACGCTAAAAGGGGGAGATCTGATAGCGGAGTATGTAGATCCAAAACCGACTTCGGTTTCAAAATATTCTGCTGTAAACAACTAATCATCAATATTATGCATGAAAGTCTAGTCGGCTAGACTGGCAGGCCTGCCATAGGAAATATTGCAAACGAAGGCGAATGCGCCTATCTTATGGGCAGAAAAAACAAATGGAATAGCTTGGAATTATAATCTTGCGCATAAAAATAGCTCTAAGGCTGCTAAAACAGTGTTAGATGAGGATTCTCTCATTCATAAAACCAAAAAGATATGGGGGCAGACTCCATACACCAACTCCATACACCAATAAAACTAGACTCGCTAAATTTAAAGGGATTCCGAAAAATATTTTTTACCTTCATTTGAAAGAATGTGAGTTCAGATTCAATTATAGAGACCATGATATATATAAGTTGATTTTAAAGATTATCAGAAAAAACCCGATTAAGTTTACATGAACCTTCTTTTTTTAGAATATCAGGACTTGATTACAATTTTCTTTTTGTTTTGCGTTCCGATGGTTTTATCGATATGTATAAAAAAGGTTTTCCCTCGCTGTAAAACATTGACCGAGAAATCATGGATTCCTGATAGCCCCCTTCCAAATACAACAAGAAACATGAACGCATTTAAGTTTTTATACGGAATGTTTCTTCTTTCCATACTGTTTCAAGGCAAAAAAGATACTACGGAGCAGGTTGCAATTGTTTTGACGATAGCATTTCTTTTTTACTCCATTTATATCGCAATTAGATTTCGTCCATACAGCGAACTAACACTGAGAATTAGACAGATTGCTCATTATGGTCCATCGTTGTCGTCATGGATACTATTTTTTGCCACATTTATAGTTGTCAAAGCCGGAGTAATCGTCCCGTTGATATTTCTTTTCGTTTTTTATATCTTAAAAGAATCAAGAAGAAAACATATTTCGGAACTTTTTATCGTACTTTCATCCCTACTATTCGGAAGCATACTGGGTACAGCATTTCTGATAAACGCTAGAATTCAAGACCCGGAATTCGCAAAAGAAAGTGGACAGAGAATCTTTTTTTGGTTGTGTACGTGTCCTTATGGATTATTAATATTCTGTCGTGGAATCATCGAATTATGCCAGATTCTTTCGCCTCTTTGGAATGTTCTGACAAAATTATGCGGTCATATAAAAAAGAACAAAAAACAATTTTTTTGCATCTGTTTTTTTTCTGTTTTAATATTTTTTGTTGTGTTGTATACAATTTCTTTGCTAATACCATCCGCAGAAACTGCCGCAACGATTGTAGTTTCTAGCATTTTTACAGTATGTCTATTTTATGTGTCTATGACAATAAGAAAAAATCAAAAAAATGACACCTCGACCGTGGAATTTCGTTTTACAAAAATAATGTTTTTGATTTTTATCCCAGTTGCATCAGTTGTAATTTACAACTCAGAAGTAAGCTGGCAAAGTAACGAACTCATTCTCTTGCCATTAGAAGGGATTTTCTTTTCTGGATTATTTACGTGGGGTTTTTACTTTTTTATAAAGAAAGCGATTTTTGCCGTAATACGATATATAAAAGGATCGCCAATAAAATCGGATAAGGAAGTGACTTATTTCTTTTGTGCGTATGTCATAATAATATTGTTAGTCGTTGTCGCTATGATACTTTTGAATGCTCAACCTGAGTATACGATTAAGCTGTAAGGTCTCTGGAAATGACTCCAAGAGTTTGGGGGCTGCCCCAACGTCCTAGGGGGCAAACGTCCTAGACGTCCACGGGGTCACACCGAATGCCCCCCAACTTAAGCGTTTTTGTCGGTCAACGATTTTATGATTAATTGTGCCGCCTCCCCTGCGGTGGCTGAAAATTATATTTTATTATTCGTCATCCCCAAGCTTACGCATGGGACTAAAGCATGTCGCCCTCTGCAAGGGCTTAACGCTGAATAGTGAAGATTGTGTCTCTCCATTCTATAATAGCCTCCGTAGGAGGTGTAATAATGTAGCCCAAGGGCGTAAGCCTTGGGAGAATAAGGATTAAATAAAACAGAACAAGCCACCGCAGGGGGCAACGCTTAAGTTGGGTAGCATTCGGACAGACTCTTTATCCTTTCAGTTTTTTATATTGTTTTTTTTGCTAGATTTTTAGCCCAAGTTGAAAGGCTTTCGTCTCGTGCGCCGGATATAACAATCACGTCATTTTTCCCAGCCTTTGAGATGAGCAGTTCCGCATCTCTCCGACTGTTGCGAAATTCGCAATTTTTAATTCCGTTGCGAGAGAATCCTGCGATTACTTCTTCCGATCTAGGCTTGAAAGAGCTTGTCCCTCCAGCATAAAAGACAGGAAGCATTATAAATGTATCATCCTTTCCAAGTGACTTCTTGAGAGATGCTTCCAATGGCTCGCGCATGAAACCGAGAGGGCCGTATCCGTGCGGTTGGAATATGAAGAAAACTTTCCCGTCAGACAATTCCTTAGCTCCGAGTATGCATGAACTTATCTTGTCTGGATTGTGCGCGTAATCGTCGACCACAAGGGCTCCATTTGAAGTTCTTCCGAGGATATTAAATCGCCTTGCGACTCCGCCGAAAGACTGGACAGCATTGATATTATCGCCTTTTAATCCGATTGCTGAAAGCGTTGTCAGAACTGCGCAGGCATTTATCGCGTTGTGTATTCCCGGAACCGGAAGCTCCAGTCTGATTTCCTTTCCGTCTTCTTCAAGTACAGCCTCAGCATTGTGGGATTTCGTGGACTTCGGGGTCAGATATTCTCTGAGCATGAAAAGTCGATTGCCGGATTTTCTGTTTTTTATTTCTCCGAAACATGCGACAGGTACTTTGGAATTTCCAGATATCAGTTTTGAAAGTTCTGTCGAGCAGATTAAGCCTTTTTTGGCTGATCTTGCGAATTTCGCGAAAACCTCGTTTTGTTCTTGGACCGGATAGTGGTCTGGACCAGTATTGAGTATTACCGCGTAGTCTGGTGCGTAGTTAAGTATGCTCTTGTCGCTTTCGTCAGCCTCTATTACCAGGAATCTTCCTTTGCCTGCGCGGAAGTTGCCCGGAGCTTTGTTTTTCGCGAATTTCGCGGACTTTCCTCCTATTATGGCGGAGGGGTCGGAGGAAAGTGTTTCCAGTGCATCAGCTATCCATGCTGACACGGTGGTTTTTCCGCTTACGCCTGTAACGGCGATTGAAATCTTTTCGCTCGAATTTTCGATTATCATTCTCAAGGCTTCGGAGCGGTGTATACGTTTGACTCCTTGAGAGCATTTGAAATCGGGATTATTTTCCTCTATTGCAGTGGAATAGACTATGAAGTCGGGGTGAAACTTTTTTATAAAAGTTCCGTTTTGAGGGAATATTTCTATTCCTATTCCGTGTAGATATGACAATAGGTCTGAGTTTACGCCGTCTTCGGATATTTCCCTGTCACTTCCGGCCACATCGTATCCCATTGAGCGGAAAGCTTGAGCGATTCCGCTCATTCCTATTCCGCATATTCCTACAAAGTAAATTTTCATTTGTTTCAAAACAGGTCGGGGGTGTAGGTTTTTAGTTCTTCCACTTCTTTGGTTTTGGGCGCTTCATTTTTCTTTCTTATTTCTGCGAGGATGCTCTTCAGTTCCAATTCCTCGCAGATTTTTTCAATCCTGCCAAGATCAGCTTCTCTCTTCGCGAATTCATCCAATCCGTGCGAATCTGTGTAGGGATTAGTATTTGAAAGTCTTATAAGTTTTTGATTTTTTTTCAGCTGTTCAGTTGCGGCGATTATAGCAGCGCGAGTCTTTTCGCTTTTTATGGATGACGGATTATTGAGAAGATTTTCCAAGCTGGAAAATTCCGCAAGTAGTTTTGATGCTGTTTTGGGACCAACACCCGCTGCTCCGGGTATGTTGTCGCTGTGGTCGCCGATCAGTGAGAGGTAGTCTACGATTTGTGAAGGGCGTACTGCGAATTTCGCAATTACTCCGTCAATGTCAAGTCTTTGCATTCCTCCGTCTTTTCCTGTTACCAGCATTGTGATATTTTTATCAACAAGCTGAGCGAGATCTTTATCGTTCGTGGCGATTTTTATCTGCATTCCTGCGAATTTCGCGCAGAAGGCTGAGATTATATCATCTGCCTCGCAGTTGTCGTATTCGGCGACCTGCCATCCGAAGGCGTCTGCGATCTCTTTTGTGTGCGGGATTTGTTGAAGGAGTTCCGGCGGTGTAGGGGGGCGTGTTGCCTTGTAGTCGGGAGCCAGATTTAGTCTTTCCAGAGGTCTGCCTTTGTCGAATACCGCAGCTCCGTGACTTGACGGGAAGTTTTTTTCGATGAAAAGCAGTGTTTTGGCGAATGCGAATATCGCGTTTGTCGGCATTCCAGATGAGTTGGTCAATGGCGGTAAGGCGTAGAAGCCCCTGTATATGTGAGCGAAGGAATCTATCAATACCGCATTGTTCATATTATTTTTTCCTTGAATATTTAATTGAGTGTCAGATTTTCCTTTGCGCTCCGAGATGTCTCCCGCAGTCAACAAATACGGTTTGTCCCGTTATTGAATTGTTTTGAGCGACGAAAAGTATTGTCTCAAGAAGGTCTGAAACGGAGGGAAGCCTCTTCAGTGGAGTGGCGTTTGCAGCTGCTCTAGCGGAGAAACCTTTCCCATCTGACGGGGGCAGTATCGCTCCAGGTGCAACGGCATTGACGCGGATTTTTGGGGCCAGCTGGACTGCCAGCATTTTTGTCGCGCTTTCTAGGGATTTTTTTGAGAGCCAGTAGGATCCGTCCGCCCTATCGAGTCCGGATATCCTGCAGTCAACTATGTTTATTATGCATCCTGATTTGATGTTTTGTCTGGCGAAAAGTTTTGAAAGTATTATTGGAGATAGCAAATTCACAGTGATCTGTTCGTTTATGGACTTTTCACTTTCGAAAGCGAGTTTTTCGGGATGATATACTGACGCGCTGTTTATTAGTATGTCAGCGCCGCCGATCTGCGTGAAGATATCTTTTGGAATTTTTTCAGAGAGATCAAGTTTAAAAGCGGTATGTCCGACCCTTTTGCCTCCTATTTCCCTAAGCAGTTCCTTTGCTGACTGAGAAGATTTTCTGTAGCTGAACGCGACCTTTGCTCCTTCTGAAGCAAAAGCCTTGACGATTTCAGCACCTATCCTCAGGGCGCCGCCCGTCACTAGAACTCTTTTATTTACGAGATTGGTTTTCAGATTAACTATTTTTTTAGTTTGTTCAGCTTTTTTAGGATGATATTGGGTAACAATATGCCACATTACGGAGTAAGTTCAATATGCCAATGCGTTCCGCTTCGATTATAGCTATAGGCAATCCAAGTCAACTTAAGGGCATCAGTTTCATTGGTGTATTAGTTTCATTTGTGTCATTAGTTTAGAGTAATTATCGGTGTCGGGGGTCGTCTTCGTATTTATGCTTCCGTCTTCGCCTCCAGCTACGCCGGACAAGACGTCGAGACAAGTCGGAATCGAAGTCGGAATCGGAATCGAATAAATTTATTCCCCGATTACGATAGCGATAGCGACAACGATTAATCTATATTTTCTGTTTAGTCGCAAAGGTACCGACTAAACGCAAAATATAGATTGATGCTGAGAGGTGATTTGACATGATGGTGGTCTGTGCTATTTTTCGCCTTATAAGTGATTTTTATTAAGTCTTGTCCTAACTAAATAAGATAAAAAATGAGTTCAACCTTAATAAAGAGATCTGTTTTTCGCTATCGTAATCGTTGTCGCAGTCGGGTGATGAACTCTTTCGATTATGAATACGATGATATTGTTTAGGGCACTAATGTCTTTTTACTATAATTTTAATCGCCTTAAAACATCTCAAAACTAAACGGTAATTTTGATCTATCCTGCTAAAGATTCGTTTTTTGAGGAAATATCCGGGCGCTCCGTTTCGGATATTCTTCTCTTATTCTCAGGTTCCGTTATCGTCTTTCTTCCTCTGATTTTTTCAGGCAACTGGTTTGATTCGCATGATGGGATACGTTATCTGTGTCTTTTTGAACAGTTCAGGGATGCATTCAAAGAAGGGATAATCTATCCACGCTGGCTTCCTGACAATTACGGTGGTTATGGTTATCCTGATTTTGTGTTTTATCAGCCGGCTTTTTTTTATTTTGTTCTTGCCGTTTCTTTTATTGTAGGAGATGTTCTTTTTTCGTTCTGTGCTACTCTAGTTTTAATTCTTTTTTTAGGTGCGCTAGGGGTCTACAAGCTTTTTTGTAGGCTTTTTAACAATTTCGTCGCTCTTTTTGGCGGACTTTTGTTTATTATCACGCCTTATATATTTGTGAACATATATGTGAGGGGAGATCTTGCGGAATTCGCATCCATGATGCTGATTCCATGGAACTTGTATTTTCTCATCCGGATGCGTGATTCGATTGATGCAGGCAGGTCTATAGTTTATGATTTTATTGTATCAGGAATTCTGGCTTCTCTGCTTGTTTACACGCATCCTTTTACGGCGATGTTTTTTTATCCTATTTTTGTCCTATTTTCATTTCTGTTTTCAATTGATGCCGGAAGCAAGAACGCGATTCGTTTCTCTTGTCTGGCCGTCTTGCTTTTGCTCATGGGGGCTTCCTTGAGCGCTCCATACTGGTTTAACGCGGCAATGATGAAGGATTACGTGAACTACAAAAGCGCTCTGTCTGGAGAGCTTCAAGCGCATATGCATATGCTTTCGCCTTATCAGCTTTTCTCTAGGCGATGGAGTTTTGGTGGGTCGGTGCCGGGAGTTTCCGAAACTGAGATGTCATTTCAGCTTGGTCTTCCGCATTTCATACTCGCCTGTGTCGGATTTTTGTTTTCGAGCCACAAGAGATACAAGCTGGTATTCATCCTTTACATAGTTCTAATAATATCGATGCTTTCTCCATGCGCTTTTTTGTGGCGCAATATTCCCTTGCTTCGAATAGTTCAATTTCCTTGGCGGTTGCTTTCGGTGATCGCCATGCTTCAAATGATTTGTGTGGGGGATTGTCTAATGCGGATTTCGCGCTTTAAAACAAATACAAAGATTATCGTGCTAGCGTTTATCTCCTTTATCTTTTTGTCATCATATTGGCCGATGTTTTTTATGAAAACATCTGTCGCTCCGGTAAGGGAAGTCCTCCGGCAACACGTTGAAGGACGTAAAATGATAATGGCATCTTATTCTTCGTTCAACGAATTTTTCCCTTCCTACATACCGAATCCCCCAAATGAAGCGCGAGGGACGAGGGAAATGCTTCAATTGCCTGAAGGTTCCGGAGCCAAGGCTGTTAAACTTGCCGATTCAAGCCCTTACAGATATTTGGCGCTTATTTCAAGCCCATCCGCCGTTGAAGCGAGGGTACTTCAATTTTATTTTCCTAGTTTTTGCGTCAAGGTAGATCACAAGGATATTTCAGACCTTATAAAAAATGAAAGCGACGGCACTTTCTCCTTTCCTGTTCCAGCGGGCGATGAGCATCTCGTTGAAATATTTTATGCCGGCACACCGTTTGATTTCGGAGCACTTATAATCTTGCTGGCTGGCACATCGGTATCCTTAGGTATCGGATTATCATTCAAAAAAAGAAAAAAAGTCTGATTGTCAGCTTTTTTTTTAATTTTATCGCTATATATTCCGAGCTTCCCGTAAAATAAATAATTCCATTAAAACAACAAATGGAGAGGGACAATAGTGAGTTTGAATTATTTAGTGTTTGTAAAACAAGTGCCTGATACGAAAAATATCACAGGTCAGGCAATGAAGCCGGACGGCACTGTAAACAGAGCCGCCTTGCCGACAATCTTCAATCCGGAAGATTTGAATGCTCTAGAAATGGCCATCCAACTCAAAGAGAGATTTGGAGGAGAACTTACAGTGGCGACCATGGGGCCGCCAGCGGCATCAGAGGTGCTAAGGCAGGCCCTTTACAGGGGAGCAGACAAAGTTGCTCTTCTGACGGACAGGGCCTTTGCTGGTGCTGATACTTTGGCGACAAGCTATGCGTTGAGCTGTTTCTCCAAGAATGCGTCAAAATTTGACGTGATACTTTGCGGAAGGCAGGCGATAGATGGAGATACTGCGCAGGTTGGTCCTCAGCTTGCCGAGAAACTTGACATACCTCAGGTGTGTTACGTTGAAGAGGTGCTTTCGCTGGACAAGAAGAAGATTAAAGCGAAAAGGGCTATTGACGGAGGTTATGAGATAGTTGAATGCAAGGTGCCAGCGATGCTTACGGTTGTAGATTGCAATGAGCCGCGTCCTCCTTCAGTGAAAAGAATAATGAAATACAAGAAGGCTAAGACTAGGACTGAGATGGTTGCCAAGCGTTCGTCATATACCGATGCTGAAGCTCTCGCTCAAGAGGAGAATGAATTGAGGAAAAAAGGTCTTTGGATAGAGGAGATGTCGGCCGCCGATGTGAAGGCCGATCCGGAGAGAATCGGTCTCAAAGGGTCTCCCACCAAGGTTAAAAACATAGAGAGCGTCGTCCTTAAGGCGAGCGAAATGAAGAAGATAGATTCCAGCGAAGCTGGGATAAAGTCGCTGGTTAATGAACTTATAAAAGAGCATATCCTAGGGTGAACGGAATGAGTCCAAAAATTGGAAATGTATGGGTTTTCGCCGAGCAAGAAGGCGGGAAAATAGCAAACGTAAGCCTCGAGCTTGTA
>CAZXAC010000036.1:0-16298 GCA_964638335.1 uncultured Lentisphaera sp.
TGGATGCCGTATCGGCACCAAACTTATCAGATAGCATCTTGCGTATCATGGCATGCACTTCCTGAGCCTGAGCTGGAGTGGCGGTCTTTCCCGTTCCTATGGCCCACACGGGTTCGTAGGCTATCGTCGTCTTGAGAATTTCTTCGACGGAAAAATCCTTGAAACACCCTTGAAACTGAGAGGATATGACTTCCTTCATTCTACCGCTTTCTCTTTCCTGAAGAGTTTCTCCCACGCAAACGATCGGCAGAACTCCCGAGGATATTGCGAATTTCGCCTTTTTGTTTATGATGCTGTCATTTTCCCCGTAATACTGCCTCCTTTCACTGTGACCTATAATTACATATTTCACACCGAGATCTAGGAGCATCGCAGCCGAAACTTCTCCAGTGTAAGCCCCAGAAGCTTTGTCTGAAAGATTCTGCGCTCCAACAGCAATTTTCGATCCCTTGAGCATTGAGCAAACCCTGTCAAGTGCGGTAAATGGAGGACATACTGCGACTGTGACCTTGTTTTCCGAACCTGCAAGTTCTACCTTGAGTTTTGATATGAGTTCAGCTGCCTCAGATGAGGTCTTGTTCATCTTCCAATTTCCCGCTATGAATAAGTTCCTGCCCATTTGCTTTCCCCGATTGATTGTTGTAATAACAGTTAAAAATTAGAGGCCGTAATCTAGCTCGTTTGTATGAAAAATCGAATTGGGAGAAAAACTTTTCCCAATTTTTAAATATTTTTACTTTTCAGTCCCCAAAGCTGGTTCCAACAAGCTTTGCGCTTCTTATCCAGGGATGATTTACCGGCACAAGCTTCTTAGCTCCTGCAACATCTTCCAGTGGAACCGTCTCAATCGTGTTACCTTTCACAGCCAGCATCACTCCGTATCTCCCCTTGTCTATCATCTCAACACAAGCCGTTCCCAAACGTGTAGCCAAAAGCCTGTCCGCTCCAGAAGGACTACCACCCCTTTGCAAGTGTCCGAGTATCGTAAGCCTAGTTTCAATGCCGGTGAGTTTTTCGAGTTCATTTGTAAGCTTCAGAGTGTTCTCCGCGTGCGCTTTGTGGAATTCTTCCAAAATGGTTGCCATGCGCCTCTTCTCATCCTTGGATTCAGATTCATCTTTCCTCTTCACAATCTTCCTTATCCTTTCAGCATCTTCCACGCTCATAGCACCTTCCGCCACCGCGATAATACTAAATCTCTTACCCTTCAGCTTTCTTTTATTCGTCTCATTTGCAACTTTTCTTATGTCATAAGGTATCTCCGGAAGCAGTATTACGTCCGCTCCACCAGCCATGCCGGCGCCAAGTGCGAGCCACCCAGCCCTGTGCCCCATAAGCTCAACAACTATTATTCTCTGATGACTCATCGCCGTCGAATGAAGCCTGTCTATCGCCTCGGTTGCTATGCCAAGCGCGGTATCAAATCCTATCGAACTGTCCGTCTGAGGAATATCATTGTCTATCGTCTTTGGTACCGTAATCACATTCAAACCAATTTCCTTAAGCCTCAAGGCATTCTTCTGAGTTCCTCCACCACCTATGCATATAAGAGCATCAAGATGGTGCCGCTTATAATTCTCCACTATGGCATCCGACATATCCAATTCCTTCCCACCCACCGGCATCCTATGTGGCTTGTCTCTGCTGGTCCCAAGTATCGTACCTCCAACGGAAATTATTCCTGATAGAGACATGCTGTCTAATGCCTCCGCCTTGTCAAACACAAGCCCCCTGAATCCATCTCTGAAACCCACAAGAGACATTCCCATACCGTCCTGAGACGCTTTCCCTATCGCGCGAATAACAGCGTTGAGCCCGGGACAGTCTCCTCCGCTTGTTAAAACTCCTATATGTTTACTCTTATTCATTTTAATTTCCTTTTTGATTAGATTTTAATACAGACTAAATATTGAATATTCAAAAAATCAAAATATTTTCCATTATAAAACAAAATACAAACATTCTTTTAAGGAAAAAAATTATGAAAAGCCTCAGAAAAGAACTGGTTATAAAAATCCCAACACGAAGAGCTTTTATAAATATAACACATGAAGTCGAATCAGCTCTAAATGAATCAGGGATCAGAGAAGGAATTGTCCTTTGCAACGCGATGCACATCACCGCATCAGTCTTCATAAATGACGACGAATCAGGGCTTCATCAGGATTATGAAAAATGGCTCGAAAAACTTGCTCCGCATGAACCAGTATCCAGCTACATGCACAATCGCACAGGAGAAGACAACGGAGATGCCCACCTTAAACGACAAGTCATGGGAAGGGAAGTTGTAGTCGCTGTCACCAACGGCAAACTCGATTTCGGCCCTTGGGAGCAAATATTCTACGGGGAATTTGACGGAAGGCGCCCAAAGAGAATATTGATAAAGATAATAGGTGAATAGCTAATCTATTTTTATCTTCTTTTTCTGTTTATGTCAAGCCAACGCCTGTGAGGCCATATCCATTGTTCAGGATTTTCCAATATCAATGACTCAAGATGAGACGTATAAGCTCGAACTACATCTTCGACACTTTTGTCTTTCCCCTCTTCTGGCATTATAGGATCTCGCAAGCGTATTTCGTATTTCATTGGACCAGTTCTCGCGCAAACCGCAACAAAAATAGGAACACCCGTTTTTAGATGCAACAAAGCCGGGGATTTATGAACTTTGGCGGGATGCCCAAAAAAATCAAGCTTTATTCCGTCATTTCCTCCCGCATGCTGATCTGCAATAAAACATACCGATTTCCCACCCCTCACCGCGCCGATAAGAGATTTCAGAGATCCTTTTTTGGTGACAAGTTTGTGCCCATAGCCAGTCCTCCTTGCCATAAAAACCTTCCCAATGAGCGGATTGTCAAAATCTCTCATAACTGTAAGCAAATCCCTCCCGCTTAGACAGCAATATCCTATCCCAGCTATCTCCCAGTTGCCAAAATGCGCCGTCACCACTATTGCCTGCCGCGCGGAACCGTTTGTCATAAAAAGCTCAATTCCTTTGCTAGAACCAGACAAGGAAATATTTTTTATCAGATCCCCGCTTTCATGTATCTCCTTAGGAATGCGTATTATGTCAATCATGACAGCTCCAAAATGACGAAAACATTTCCTTGCCATCGACCGCGCTTCGGCCCGGTTTTTTACAATTCCAGAGTGAAGTAGATGAGCCATTGCTCTGTGGCGGTGCTTCAAATCAAGAAAAAATACTGTATCTGCGGCAAGCTGCCCGAAAAAATAAGCAATTTTTGCCGGAAGGGCGAGCAAGGCTTTCTCCGCAAAGACAAAGCAAAAATATTCCAAATATATTGCTATTGTGTTTTTCTTCTTAGACATCGGGAGAGTTCTTTTAGTGATTCGAATTTGTCCCTTGAGAGGGTAATCTAGAGGCAGATCTGTCCGGCATATATCCCCTCAATCCGACGATAAGCACCCAGGCGATTAAAAGAGTCACAATAGCGGAGAGAACCCCTATTTTGAGCCACTCGAAAAATCTTATATGCGTTTTCGCTCTTTTCTCCAGCATCCCAAGGGCAACTATATTGGCCGTACTGCCTATCATCGTTATGTTGCCACCTAAACAAGCCCCGAAAAGCAGAGCCCACCAGAGGGGAAATACGTTGACCGACGACGACAATTCTTCGATTATTGGACAAAATGCGGCGACAAATATTACGTTGTCAACAAAAGCGGAGCCTATGGCAGATACAAACATTATAAGAGGAATCAAAGTAAGCTGACTCGCGCCGCATACTGTTGAAAACTTCTCCGCCATAAGCGAGGTTACATGAGTGTGCTCCAGCGTTCCCGCTATGGCGAAAAGCAACATGAAAAATAAGAGAGTCCACCAATCCACCTCCCTCTCAACATAGTATCGTGCCCTGTCATGCTTGAAAAGCATTATCAATCCCGAACATATCAGCGGCGCGATTAGAAGTATGCTGTTCTTCTCAAGACTCAATAATTTTTCTAGCTGATGATGAGAAGCTATAAACAATACCGTAAGGATCAGCACCACTAGCCCCTGTTTGTATGGCACATCTATTTTCGGAGCCAATCCTAAATCCCGTGAAAGCCTGTCCTTCAGTTTCTCATCAAACTCATCCAGATCCTTCCTGTAGTAAAGCAGTGTTGTGACAATGCAGGCCATAAGGCATACGAGCATTATCGGAAAAGACCAAATCATAAAGTCTTCAAAGGTGAGACCGGCTCGCGTTCCGACAAATATTCCGACAGGATTGCCCATCATGGTTCCCGCACTGCCTACATTGGTGCACAAAACACATATTATTATGTAGGGGGACGGATTCAGTTTCAATCTGTCGCAAACCTGAAATATCAACGTAGATATGAAAATTATCGAGGTTACTTCGTCAACAGCACACGCTAAGAGCGCTGAAGCCACCGCTGTCGTGGCAATGAACTTTCTCGCCGAAATCTTCGGCATAGAAACTATCATCTGGACAACCCAAGTGAAAAATCCCAAATCCCTCAGCGCTCCGACAACAATCATCATGCCGACAAGAAACAATATCACAGGAAGAGCCGCGGATTCCACAAATTTTGGGATATTCAAAGAATGGGTAAATATCAGAACCGCAAGGCCGATGAAGGCTATAGCCAAACGAAACGACCAGAAAAAAAGCGTCCCAAGTATTATAGCGATAAAAACCGAACACGCGACAGACTGCTTTATGTCCAGAATTGTATTATAACCTACAATTGTTACGGTAAGGCTTATGCCCAAAAGCAGAAAAAGCCTCTTTAGCATCATTGATGTACTGATATTTGAGCCGCCTTCTTCTTCGTGCATCAAAAATTACTCCCAGAAGAATTTCCTTATAAACTCCTGCAACCTCACAGTCCCGGCAAGTTTCCCGGACTCTGTTACAATTATCAGCCTCACCTTCTTGACAATAAAAATTTTCGCAACCTGCACTGCCGGCACAGAAACATCAACGGAAACAAAATCTTCTCTCATTATGTCCGTTATTTTTGTTTCCTTCTCGTTCTTTAAAAGTTCCGCAAAAGGCTGAAACCTGAGTATCGGAGAAAGATCATCCATCCAAAGCAGATGCTCTGGGAGGCTCAACCTCATCACATCTTCCATCGAAATCATCCCTCTTATGTCCTTGTCCTCATCCACTATGGGAATATCAAAAATCCCCTGGGTCGCAAAAATTCTTATAGCATCGCTCAATGTGTTTGATTCTGACAGTGTTAGCAGTCCGTTTTTTCTCATTATATCTCTGGCGGTCAAATAATCGGGAATCTTTTCAAGAGAATGAGAACCAAATGCCTCAAGCAATTCCGACGGGCTACGAGATTGAGACATTTTTTCAAAAAGGGCAGTATCTGAAAAATCCCTTGCCAATGCGGAAAGAAGTTGAAGATGTATCGACGGATCACTCTTGGGCGTAAGTACAAATATCACAATCTTTACAGGAGCACCACCATCCTTAAAATCTATTCCCTCCCGAGAAGTTCCGATCGCTACCAAGGGGCTATTTATTTCTTCTATCCTCGCACGAGGCACGGCAAGCCCTGGAGCAATCACTGTTGGGAAAAGTTTTTCTCGCTCAATTACTAGAGAAGCTATCTCGGAACTGTCCAAACCCGCGTTATTAGAACAAAGAACCGAGGAAAGCTCCGAAATTGCTCCGAAGCTTTCCCTCGATTTTAAACCGCACAAAACGTTGCCCACAGCAACGAAGTCATGAAACTGAAGTTTTTTTGATTCCATCTGAAAACAGAATCAGTCTCCATATACTGTCGTTTTGTAGGTACCCAGTATCCCAAGAAAATTTGTTGCCTGATAGTCAACATATTTTATCTGTTTTATCCCGCCACTCTGAACAGCCTGAGTGATACTTGCATCACCAAAAGCCACAAGACCAAGAAATGATTTAGCTTCGGAAGAGCCACTGCGGGTATAAAGAACCTGTCCGTCAGCAGATGAAACCGGAAGTTTCACCTCAGTATAAAGTATTCCCTGAGGAATCGCGGACGCACACCCCCCAGCAACAGCAATGATTCCCACAAACAACGCCGACTTCAACACCTTCGCAATACCTTTTTTCATTTCTTTCCTCCTTTATTATGTTCTAGTTTTTTACGATTGCCTGACAAAAAAAATCATATGACTGAAATGGAATATATTGTTTTTGCCAGAAAAAACAAACTTTTTAAATAAAGTTTCACTCTTGAAGCAAGTCCCTCTTCCTTGAAATATCAGGTGCAGGAATTAAATTCCAAATCTTTTTCAAACACACTAAGGAGAAAAAAATGATAAGCAAAAAAAATCTCATATTCCTCGGAGCTCCCGGCGCAGGCAAAGGAACTCTCGCACAAATGCTGTGCGAAAACGAAAAACTTGCCCATATATCCACGGGAGATATCCTCAGAGCTGAGATACAAAAAGGCTCCGAACTCGGAACAAAAGCAAAGAACTATGTCACAAGCGGAGGGCTGGTCCCCGATGAAATCGTCGCAGAAATGGTCGCAGAAAGACTGAAGGCTCCCGATTGTGCCAAAGGCTTTGCCCTCGACGGATTCCCAAGAACCATACCACAGGCCGAACTCCTCAACAACGCCCTTGAAAAAATCAAAAAGAAGATAGATGCCGTAATTTATTTCCACGCAGAGGAAGATCTGCTCATAAAAAGACTCACCGCAAGAATAATATGCAGAAAATGCGGAATCAACTTCAATAAAATATATAGCCCTCCGAAAAAGGAAAGCATCTGCGATAAGTGCGGAGGAGAACTCTATCAGCGCGCCGATGACAACCTGGAAACCGCACAAGGAAGACTTAAGCTCTATAACGAGCAGACCGCACCATTGATTCCATTCTACAAGAAAAAAGGACTGCTCTCCCAACTCGACGCTTCTCAGCCAAAAGATAAATCATTCCCCGCACTTATGGGTCTATTGAAATAACATATGCCGGAAAAAAAAGAATATATAGTTCACTCTCAAGAGGAAATTTGCGAAATTCGCAAATCAGCCGCAGCTGCGGCAACGGTCCGGGAAAGACTCAGAAAGATGATAAGCCCCGGAATGACAACAGCACAAATAGACCATACCGCGCACCAGTTGATAATGCAGGTCGGCGGAGTTAGCGCTTTCTACGGATACAGGAATTTCCCCGGACAAATCTGCATATCTCTCAACGACGAAATTGTCCATGGAATCGGCTCAAAGGACAAGGTAGTCCAGGAAGGAGACCTTGTCAGTATAGATGTGGGAGTTGATATAAATGGATTCATCGGAGACACAGCTGTCAGCTTCGTAGTCGGCAGTCTCCCAATGCCTAAACAAACCCGCTTCCTGCTCGAAAAGACTCACAGCGCTCTCATGCGCGGAATTGAAAAGGCAAGAGCCGGCAACAGGGTTAGACATATAAGCGAAGCGATTGAAAAAGTCGCAAGAGAAGCAAAGTTGGGCGTGGTCCGAGAATTCGTCGGACATGGAGTAGGAACACAACTGCACGAACCTCCTGAAATACCAAATTTCTTCTTCAAGAGTTCTGGCCCCGAACTCAAAAATGGCATGGTCCTGGCCATAGAACCTATGTTCAATTTGGGCACACATAATATAAAAACTGACAAAGATAATTGGACAGTTAGGACTGCAGATGGTAGATTATCCGCACATTTTGAACATATGATATTGATAAATGACGACAAACCAGAGGTGCTTACTTGGCCAAGGATGATGTAATTTCAGTAGAGGGCAAAGTCAAGGAATTGCTACCCAACACCATGTTCAAGGTAGAACTCCCCACAGGACACACCGTCCTCGCGCACATCAGCGGCAAAATGAGGCTGAACTTCATCCGAATACTTCCCGGAGATACCGTCCTAATGGAGATGTCTCCTTACGATATGAGCAAGGCGAGGATAACTTTCAGGAAAAAGTAAAATGCCTGATGACGAAAAAGACCTTGGGGATAACAGCAGTAGTACCCAAAAGATTCCGCGCATAAACGCGCCACTCAAGAAAAATATCCCCGTTGTCTGTTCATGGTGCAAAACCATATACAAAATTTCCGAATGGAGCGTAGACCAAGGAAAAAGAACCGGCGTCTCACACGGCGTATGCCCAAAATGCCTCGCTCAACTCGAAGCAAAAATGACCCAACCAAAAAAGTTTTAGACAAGAACAGACAGCAAAATACATGTTATAAGTGTAATCCACAAAAATCTTTAAATTTTTCTTTCATCTCAATTTGAAACCCAGCCATTTTCAGGATAGCGTGACTTCGGAAAAACATATGGTATTGCCATGTCGTTGGGTTTCTCAAAATCTGTTCTGGAAAGAACCGGAGAGCTGTTCCGGCAAATTCAGTCCGGAAAAACCCGGTCCGCAATAATAGGAAGTCTCTACCAAGGGGACAAAAGGCTTTTATCCTTAGATCTAGCAAAACTAAGACAGGCTGGAATCAGGATACCATATTTGCGTTCCACGAATACATATCAGGTTTCCAACTGGCCGAAGGGAAAAACCTTTCATTTCCGTTTTGATCAGGATGAATTTTTCTACGTATTCATGATTCTTTCCCAATTTGGCGACAAAATTTTTGACGAAAAATTATCCCTTGCACTTTCTGACGAATCGGATGCGATATTCGATGTTGGACCAGCGTACGGCATATCTCAGAACATCACTGGAGACATTGCCGGAAAGCTTGCAACCATAAAGGATGCCATAAATGATCGTCGCAAGCTGGTACTAAGATACCACAGCCTTTCGTCGGGAGTGGGCAATAGGATAGTGGATCCCTACAAACTGATACATACTCCGATAAGCTGGTATTTGCTGGCTTATTGCGAAAGCATGAAGGATTACTGGAAGTTCAAGCTTGCGAGAATATCTGAAATAACTATTCTAAAGGGGAAATTTCAGCGTCGAAAAGATTTTGACTTGGAAAAGATTATCGGAGACGCTTGGTGGATAAGAAACGACCCCAAGCGCAAACCTTATTCCGTAAAGGTTTTATTTAAAAACGAAACCTCCCAATCAATCAGGGAATACAAATTTCATAAAAGCCAGAAACTCGAATCCGTCCCCGATGGCACTCTCGCTTCATGGAGACTCTCCTCCCTCGACGAATTCGCCTGCTGGCTCCTCCAATGGCTAGGAAACATCAAAATAATCGAACCTGAAGAACTGAGAGAAATCATCGATATAAAAATCGAGAAATATAAAAAATCGAGCTTGAAATCCAGTGTTTGAAAGAAATCAAGCGCTAAAAAGAAAACATGAAAAACGTCAATATTCCTTGTAATTGACGGAGCGGAGCATGGGAAAATGGCATTAAAAGATATAAAACCAGTGATAAAAACATATCCAGCTTTGGATTATCGAGAATGTTATGCGAAAAGTAAACAGAGCGGTGATCCTTCCAAGACGGTCCTCGAACATTCACTCGATGCGGCAAATGTCGCTAGTGTCATTGCTATGCTATATGAAAATTACGATTTCGTAGTCAAATGGGGCAAAATCCTTGCTTCCGTCCATGACACTGGGAAAATCTCTCCGGGATTCCAGAAGAAATATTTCAGAACTAAATTATATCAAAAAATTCCCGAACTTTCAAAAACGAATGATTGTTTCGAAGATAAGCATGCTGAGATAAGCGATTCTGCTGTCAGATATTTCCTTGGAGAGTTCATCGATAACTCGGC
Source organism: uncultured Lentisphaera sp. (assembly GCA_964638335.1). GTDB lineage: Bacteria > Verrucomicrobiota > Lentisphaeria > Victivallales > GWF2-50-93 > DYMC01. The sequence continues at coordinate 9,687 of CAZXAC010000036.1, forward strand.
TTCTGGTGAAATTGCTGGAATTCATCACGGGAGATATAATTTCTCAAAACAAAACTCATCAAACCTCTACGGCGGAGAAAGATGGGCAGACGAAAGAGTCAAGTTTATAGAGGAAATGGTCGCTAAATATGGAAGTCTACCCGGCAAAGATGCTCTATCGCGAATCCAGCAGGCTGTCCTCGCTGGCTTCGTATGTATTTCCGACTGGATTTCATCGGATGAAAACCTTTCTTGTGGAAATGAGGAAATAGCCAAAGAGTCTATCTCCAAGTGCGGATTTCTGAAACCAAAAATCAGAAAAGACCTTTCTTTCTTAGATGTCTTTGGATTCAAGCCGAATGATACCCAAAAGAAATTTATTGACTCAGTAAGCGGACCGGGAGTTTATGTCCTAGAATCCTCGACCGGCTCAGGAAAAACAGAAGCCGCCTTTTATGCCGCATATAAGCTTATGTGTGAGAAGCACAACAATGGCATATACTTCGCATTGCCAACACGGCTTACAAGTGATAGGATTCACGGTAGATTCCAGAAATTAGCCGATAATATCTGTGAATTTCGCACTCCAGTGATGCTCGCACACGGATCTGCCTGGCTAAATGATGAAGTCATGAAATTAATTCATGCTGGCGGAGAGGAAATGGCCCCTGGCGGAAGCTGGTTCACTCCGAGGAAACGCACCCTCCTCGCCCCTTTCGGGGTTGGGACAGTTGATCAGGCTCTTATGGCAGTAATGAATGTCAAACATTATTTTGTCAGAGCGTTTGGCCTTCTTGGCAAGGTTGTAATCCTTGACGAGGTTCATTCCTACGACATATACACCGGGACCATCCTCGACAAACTTGTCGAGTTCCTCCGAGGAATTGGATGTTCTGTAATAATTCTCTCTGCCACACTTACAAAAGACAGAAAAAAACAGTTCTTCATTTCAAGTCTTTCCAAGGAGGATTCGTATCCGCTTATCAGCATCGAGCATGCTGGAAAAATGTGCATCAAAAAACCGGAATTTTCGGAGAAAGATAAGATGATATCGATATCATTCAATTATTCTAGAAATATTGATGGAATTGTCGGTCTCTCGATCGATAAGGCAAATTCCGGACAGTGTGTCCTCTGGATAAATAACACCGTCGCGGACTCGCAATTTATTTACAATCGCATTGCTGGAACGATGAAGGAAAAATCATTCGAACTTGGGCTTTTGCATTCGAGATTCACTGTCGCTGATAGGCGCGAAAAAGAAGACCAATGGATGAAAAAACTGGGGAAGAACGTTAAGGAACCCTCTTTTCGACCCAAAGGATGTATTCTGGTAGCCACCCAAGTTGTAGAGCAAAGCGTGGACATTGATGCAGATTTCATGATTTCAGAGCTCGCTCCAATGGATATGCTTGTCCAGCGCCTTGGAAGACTCTGGCGACATAAAAGAAAAAATCGCACAGGAATCCCGGAGATGCTCGTTACCACAGGAAATCTTGAAAATGCCAATGAAAAAGAACCTTTCATTGAGGCTCTGGGAAAAAACAACTCTAAGGTTTATGCCCCCTATATCCTTTGGAAAACCTGGGATGCGTTAAAATCGCAAACTTGCCTGAAATTTCCCTCGCAGATAAGAACTCTGCTTGAATCCGTTTATACTATATCCGACAATGAACCGACCTTTGTCCGCGAACTTCGCAAGGAAATGGAAAGAAAAGCTAAGGATTTGCAGGAAAAAGCTGGTGGCGCACTTTCTGGAGTCTCATTGCCAACGACAGATGATGATGAAAACGCCCAAACCCGCTACAGTGAAATTCAAAATATTGACTGCCTATTGCTCAGAAATGTAGAATCAAAAGGAAATTCAGCCGTATTGACTCTTTTTTCAGGAGAAAAACTCGAAGTTTCTGATTTGAAGAAAAATCTTTATTTATCCAGACAATTGCACAAAAACGCCGTCCAGGTGGCGCGATATAATTTTCCAGACTGCGATATTCAAGTCCCTAGGTATTTGAAAAATCATTTCTTCGGTCAACTTGCGGTTTTGATAGTCGGGGAGGATGGTTGTCTTTCTTTGAATGACAAACCCACTCAGCTTTTTTACAATGAAAATATTGGTGTTCATAAAAAAGATGCCAGTGTCAGAAAATATGATTTCAAAACAGGAGAATGCGACTATGAACTTGACAACGGATGGATGGATTCCGGTTGTTACTGACCAGCAGGGAATCTTTCTTGCAAGTCTAAAGGATATTTACAAAAATGCTTTGAGCTATCGTGATTTGGCACTTAATCCGCCCCAGCGCATTTCAGTGATGCGGCTTCTGATCTGCATCACGCAGGCCGCCCTCGACGGGCCAGACGACGAAAAGGACTGGCTCTCCTGCGAATCTCGCATAATCCCTGAATCCCTGAAATATCTTGAAAAACACAGTGACAAATTCGACCTCTACGGCGACAAACCATTTTTACAGGTAGCAAAATGCGATCTTATATCGAATGCGGTCTGTGATAAATTAAATTTTGGACTGGCTGCCGGAGATAATCAAACGCTTTTTGATCATGGAGCAACTACTCAAGGGCGCATTAGGGATGATGCTTGGCTTGCTCTTAACATCCTTACATACCATTGTTTTTGTCCCTCTGGATTGATCGGAGAAACGAAATGGGCTAATTCAACCACTGGCAAGAGTAGCTCACACGCCCCTTGTATACAAGGGAATCCTTTGCATACAATCCTCAAAGGTGGAACTATTTTGGAGACAATTCATCTTAACCTTCTTACAAAAAAAACAGTGATAGCCCCAAATTGTAAATGGGGGTTTCCTGTTTGGGAAAATATGCCTTCTTCACAAAATGATTCTAGAGATACATATCTTGGCAGATTAGTTCCTCTGTCTAGGTTGATAAAAGTAGAAACCCAACAGATAATTACTTTGGCAAATGGATTAAAATATTCAAGGCTACCAGCAAGTCGAGAATCAATGATGACTGTTTGTTTAGATGAAAATGAATATAAATATTTATCTATTGCCCCTTCAAAACATCCATGGAGAGACATCGGAGCAATCCTCGTTTTAAAATCAACAAATGAACTTTCTGCAAGTGGACCTCTGTCTCTTATGCATATCAAGAACATCAAAGACAAATCTTTTGATATTTGGTGTGGGGGGCTTGCTGCGGCAGGAAACAATAAAATTATTGATTCCTGCGAATGGTGCATATCTTTAGACACGTCATTATTATCATCAAACTTGCTTCCTAACTATGGCAAAGGAGTTGAGATGGCCAACAACGGTTCTGCAAATTTAAAAAAAGCTGTATGTGAATACCTAAATATTATTGGAGATGACAGATTTCAGAAAGATGAAAAAGGTGCATTTAAAAGGAAAGGCAAAGAAGACTGGCAGAAAAGAGAAAAATTATTTTTCAGTATTTCGGAAAACCACTACTGGCAAGCTCTCGACAATCAATATCAGGTACTCATTGACACTGTGGCACATGGAAAATCGCTCGATGATGAATGGTGGAAGAAAGTCTATTCGGCAATGCAGTCCGCCTTCGAGTATGCCTGCCCACACGAAACGCCAAGACAAATTCAGGCATATGCCCAGGCAAAGGGATTTCTGAAATTGAAAAGGTCAGATAGCAATCAATAAAGTTGGATCACGCATCCCTCCGGAGCGTCATTCTGACTTCCTGCGGGCGCATGGACGGACGTAGCGAAGCGTCCTGTGGGACGCGCAACAAGTCCGAAAAGGAGTAAAAAATGGATATATCCAATGAGAGAAAACTAGCATCAAAAGCCAAAGAACTAGGGGAGAGCGCCAACCCATCTGCGATGGGAGAGCTTGCACAACTTACCCGCTCGGATTCTCCACTGGTCCGCCGCCTTGCGGCTTCTGCAATAGGAAAACTGGCGGGAATAATATCCGCAGATACCGCAGTATCAGCCCTGCATGGGCTATTACGGGATCGTCATCCTCAGGTCAGACAATACTCCGCCAAGGCTCTCGGAGCATTTGGAGAACATTCCGCAAAATGCCTTCCAGATTTGAGGGACATGTATAAAAATCCAAAGGAGAAAGACTACGTAAAAAGGAGCGTGGCTTCCGCAGGTAAAATAATAAAAGAATCCATCAAGATAGCGGAGAAAGCCGCAACAAGAAAATGCTCTAGATGCGGAGCAACTGTCGGCCCAGATGAATATGCCAGAAGCATGAAGGCTTTCGAAAGGACTTATTGCGACCATTGCTTCGACGAGACATATCTTTCTAGAAGAAATTATGATACTGAAGTCGAATTAAATAAAACCATACAAGCTGAAGACGGCACGTTTGTCCAATCCGATGGCGAGCGTATCATATCAGAATGGCTGTCGAAACATCAAGTAAAATACCGCTACGACGAGCGAATCCGGATAATCGAGGGATATTCTGTCCGACCAGATTTCTATCTGCCAGAATTTGATCTCTACATCGAATATTGGGGAATGGACACCATCGATTACAAGATCGGGATGCTAAAAAAACAAAAAGTATATCAGATGACTGGCAAAAGGCTCGTCTCACTTTATGCGGCTGATAAGCCCAAACTAGGGGAAATACTGAAGGAAAAACTGTCGAAATATATTCGTTTAGACTGATATTGCGATAAAAAACTATCAAGGAGGTTTTATGGAGGAAAATAAAAAAATGGACATCGAGGGACTTATGAAGTTCCTACGGCAAAACAGGGATAACAGAGGAGTGATGGCTGATCTCCGGAGGGGGTTAAGCAAAACCACTGAATCCCGTGCTTGGCCGCATATTGCCCAATTTTGTGACCTTAGCAAGGAGCGAGAGAGAGAAATCGTTCAGACAATTGCCGCCGCTTTCGCAACTTGCGACGAAAGCTCGGATTGCGGAAACATAGGCGAGACAATGCGCAAAATCGCCACTGGCGGCAGAAAAGAAAATGACGGGTTGAAAACCTTCGAGAGCCGCTTCAGAAGACTTCTCTCAGCATCAGGAGCGGAAGAACTCTGCGACTTCTTGCCAGGGATCATTCGCACAGCAAAGACAAAAGGCATTCCAATAAATTTATACAAACTATTCAATGACCTTCAATTCTGGGGCGACAAAGTGAAAATCCAGTGGGCAACATCATATTGGGTTTCGAATAATGAGAAAGGAGGTGGGGATGAGATATCTGACAAGGATAACGGCTGACAAGCGAGATGTCCTCTCGCAGGGGATAAGCGACCCATATGACTGGCATCAGGCTCTTTGGAAGGCATTCCCAGGGCACGATGGCGAGGAGCGATCTTTCCTGTTCAGGGTTGAAGAAAAAGAAAAGTGTTTTCAGATATTTCTTTTGTCCGAAATCCCAGTTTCAAACCCGGATTGGGGCAAATGGGAGACAAAAGAAATCTCGGAGTCTTTTCTTTCGCACTCTTCCTATCATTTCAAGTTGAGGGCAAACCCAACAAAACGAAGCAACAATGGTGACAATAAGGGTAAAAGGGTTGGATTATACAAAGAGGAAGAACTTAAGGAATGGCTGACAAGAAAGGCTGAACAATCCGGCTTCAAGATGGAAAATTTTGCAGTCGCAAAGCCGGTAAATGAGTTTTTCAGTAAAAAAGGAGCAACGGGAAATAAGTTGAATCGAGTTGACTTCGAGGGATTACTCGAGGTAGTTGACAAAGAAAAGTTCAAGACTGCCTTCTGCGAGGGCATTGGCTCAGCCAAATCTCTCGGATTTGGAATGCTGATCATACAACCAATAAAATAAATTAAAAGGAGAAATAAAAAATGAAAATGATCGAAATGCACATTATCCAGTCGTTTCCGGTAACATGTCTCAATCGCGACGACCTGAACTCCCCAAAATCGGCAACATTCGGCGGCGTCGAGCGCGCCCGCGTCTCAAGCCAATGCTGGAAACGCGCAATAAGAATGCTAGCGAAGGAAAAAGAAGAGGGGATGTTTGAAGGAAATAGGACAAGGTTCGTAGTAGATGATATAAAAAAATGCCTCCAGAAGTCCATTCAAGAACAAAAAGCAAAAATACTGGCTGAAGCAATTGCAGATTCGCTAGGAAAACTTGACAGTACTGAAAGAGGAAATGTAAAAACACTTCTTTATCTTTCCCCTCAAGAAATTGAGAACGTCGCAAAGACAATACTTGAACTTGATTATTCAAGCATATTGGAAGAATTGATTAAAGGAGACGGAAAAAAATCAGAAAAAGTCAAAAAGGAACTTGGCAAACTTGCAGAGAAAGCGGCTAAAAGTCTTAAAAGTTCGGTCAAGGACGCTGCCGACATCGCGCTTTTTGGCCGGATGGTTGCAGACGATCACACGCTTATGCTCGAGGGGGCCGCTAATTTCAGCCATGCGATTTCGACACACAAGGTCAGCAACGAAATAGATTTCTTTTCCGCCGTGGATGATCTGAAGCCGGAAGACTCCGAAGGTGCCGGCCACATCGGAACTCTCGAATTCAACTCGGCTTGCTATTACCGCTATGTCGGGATAAATCTTGATTTGCTGAAAGACAAGGATCATCTTGCGCATTTCAGCAAGACGGAGCTTGAGAAAGTGCTTGATGCGTTCAGCCAGCGCATGGGCCATGTCGCTCCGCGCGCCG
>CAZXAC010000037.1:0-16181 GCA_964638335.1 uncultured Lentisphaera sp.
TGTGGTCAATTTCAAACCGTTCGACCGTCTTCCCATTGTTGAATGGGCTACGTGGTGGAATGATACAATACGCAGGTGGCAGACCGAGGGGCTTCCTAAAGACCTCAGAAGATATGATATTTACAGACATTTTGGCATGGATGTCTATTACCAGGAGTGGGTAAGACCAAGATCTACTGACTGCCCCAAGCCGGAACATCACGGGGCGGGCCTGATAAAAGACGAAAAGGACTATGAGCGTTTAAGAAAATATTTATATCCTGAAAATTGCGTCAATAAAGAAGCTTGGGAAAAATGGACTCCGGAACATAAAAATGGCGATTGCGTAACATGGTTCACAGTTGAAGGTTTCTTCTGGTTTCCTAGGACTCTGTTTGGCATTGAGAAACACCTTTATGCATTCTACGATCATCCAGAACTTATGCACAGAATGAACACGGATTTAGTGGAGCACCAACTCAAGGTAATAGATGAGATCTGCAAATATACGACACCAGATTTCATGACATTCGCGGAGGACATGAGCTACAATAATGGTCCGATGCTTTCAAAAGAACTCTTTGATGAATTCATGAAACCTTATTACAAGATGGTAATTCCAAAACTAAAGGAAAGAGGCATCAAGGTGATAATTGATTCGGATGGCGATATAAGCGTTCCGAACTATTGGTTCGAAGATGCCGGCATAGATGGGATTCTACCGCTTGAACGTCAGGCCGGAGTGGACATTTCGCAACTGAGAGAGGAACATACGAGTCAGATTTACGTTGGGGGATATGATAAGATGGTGATGAACAAAGGCGAAGCCGCGATTAGAAAGGAATTTGAACGACTGCTTCCAGTGGCTTCAAGGGGTGGTGTGATAATATCTTGCGACCACCAAACTCCGCCAGGAGTTTCTCTTGAAGACTACAAGCTATATCTAAGACTTTTTCGCGAATATGCTGAAAAAGCAGGCTCGTTCGCATCTCTGTAAGTTTTGTATTGGGGCATGCGATCATAAAGTCGATGTGACCCCTAGGATACTGGCACCGATACTTTATCGCCATTTGCGCCAGGATGTCGCAAGCTACTGAAACGGCCAATATTATCGTAGGTGTAGGTCAATTGAGAATTAAGAATTAACAATAAAGAATTGGGAGTCTTGGAGAGAATACGATCTGCCGAGTCATTTTCTGGACAAACAAATCCCAACCCAAGAACTCAAAATATTCTTCTGATAATTTTAGGCAGCCCATATTTTACTCAAGTCCTTTTTCTCATCGGGAACTCGATGGACAGCTACGGCGATAATTTTTATTTGAATTTCTTTTCTTCGTCTGCGATCATTTTGGATATTGTTTCAACAAGATTGCTGATATCGAGGAGGGAAATGTCCTTTTCTCCGCGGCGTTTAAATTCGACCTTGCCCTGTGCGAGGGTTTTGGGTGAGATTATGATTCTAAACGGAATTCCGATTAGGTCTGCGTCGTTGAACATGAATCCAGCCTTTTCTCCGCGGTCATCGTAGATGGTGTCTATTCCAGCAGAGATCATAGCGTTGTATATTTCGTCCGCTTTTGCGCTGACTCCGTCTTGGTTTGGATTTATTGCGCATAGGTGGAGTTGATATGGGGCGATGCTTATCGGCCAAAGTGGTCCGAACTGGTCGTTGGATTGTTCTATGACGGCGGCCATGGTTCTGCCAACTCCTATACCGTAACATCCCATTATCATTACTTGTTTTTTTCCATTAGCGTCAAGGAATTCGCATTTCATGGAGGCTGAGTATTTTGTGCCGAGTTTGAATATGTTTCCGACCTCTATGCCTCGTTTCATCATCAATGCTTGTCCTGTAACGGGGCAGGGGTCTCCTTCTCTTGCGCAGGCGATGTCGGTGATTTCTGCGCCTTTTGGCATATCGCGTTCGATGTTGAAATTTTTTATATGATGGTCGGGTTCATTGGCTCCTACTGTGAGGTTGGAAGATTCCGCTATTGATCGGTCGACGATAATTTTTACTTTATCTGGATCGAGATTCATTGGAGAAGCGTATCCCGGCTCGGCTCCGCATTTTTTGATAAGGGCATCATCGGCAAACGCGAGGTCGTCAACTTTTAGATAGCGTTTGAGTTTGCTTTCATTTACTTCAAAATCTCCGCGTATCATTGCGAAAATCAGTTTTCCTTCGTGCGTTTTATAGAATACTGCTTTGCCGGTATTTTTGAGTTCTTGTCCGAGAAATGATGCTACCTCCTCTATTGTCTTTTTGCCCGGTGTCGCGACTTTTTCCAAGGGCAGTGGAGCAGACTTTTCAAATTTTACCGCTGAGACCGCGACTTCCCGGTTTGCCTTGTATGATCCGTCTGGTGACATGAATATAGTATCTTCTCCGCAGTTTGCGATAGCCATAAATTCGTGTGACTCATTGCCTCCCATCATTCCGGGATTGGATTCGATGCATACGACATTGTTCATGCCGCATCTTTTGAATATCCTTTCGTAGGCGTGAAGGGCTTTTTTGTAATATTCATCAAGGCATTTTTGTTCGGCGTGGAACGAATATCCGTCCTTCATCTTGAATTCACGGACGCGTATAAGTCCGGCTCGCGGTCTTGCCTCGTCGCGATATTTTGTCTGAATCTGATACAGCATCACAGGAAGCTGTTTGTAGCTGTTCACTTCGCTGCGGGTGAGATGTACTACGGCTTCTTCGTGGGTCATTGCGAGCAGCATTTCTTTGCCGTTTCTATCTTCAAAGCGGAGGAGTTCTTCGCCTACGGAATCATATCTTCCGGATTCATCCCAGAGTTCGCGCGGGAGTACGACTGGCATAGTCACTTCCTGTCCTTCAATGGCGTTCATTTCCTCTCTTATTATTCTTTCGATCTTGGCGCACACTTTATGTCCGATTGGAAGCAGTGAGTATATTCCTGCGGAGACCGGTCTTATGTATCCTCCACGGATAAGGAATATATGGCTTGCAGTTTTAGCGTCTTTTGGCGCTTCTTTTATTCGGCGTCCTACGAGTTTTGACATTTTCATTATATTTTAGCTCCTTAATATTGTGTTCGGATTTTTTTAAGGGGCATAACTTAGCTGTTGGTTGCGAAAATCGCAAAGAAGAGTTTTTTTCTTTTTTACATTGATTTATTCCGCAAAGGGGGTAGCTTTTCTTGGTTTTTTCGTGGCAACAACAAACCCTTAGGAGGAAAGATGTGGAATCATATTTCGGAGAATGATGCGGAGTTCCTGCTGATCGCGGTTATTGCGTTTTGTGCGGTGCTTGTCTATTACAAGCTGGATCTAATCGCGCAGAAGTTAGATAAGATTATCGGGAAATCGGAAGAAGACAAGAAGAAAGAATAGTAAAAACACACAATAAGGAGATACAAGATTATGAAGACAAGAAGATTGACAAAAGAATCTGGTGCGACTTTTATAGAGTATGCGATGCTTGCCGGACTTATCGCGATCGTAGTGGCAATAGCGGCGGCGTTTTTTGGAAAACACGTGAAGGGAGTATTTTCTGAAACCGGAAAGCAGGCGCAACAGGTCGAGACGAATGTTCAGGGCGCTAAGATAGATGGCGACTTCACGCCGGCTCAATAATTATGCCGTCAAAGAAAAATAGAAAACGGATACTGCGCAGGCTTCTTGGAGACTCCGGAGTAAATTTTCTTGAGTACGCCATGCTTTGCGCTCTAATAGGAATAGCTGTTTCGATAGCTGTTGCCGGATTTGGTAAGCATCTAAAGGATCTTTTTAATACTCTGTCCGGGAAGGTGCAGGACGTGAACAGTCAGATGAGCGGCGGCGGTAAATAAGTGAGCCGGGTATGGCGTCCGTCGCTTGTTTCCTTTGATGTTTGCATATTGGAGTCAGGAAGATTTTAGTTCCGAATTTTCCTGTCCTACTGAATTTTGTTATCTGATATGGATTTTCTGGGGTGGTCTTTTTGCGAATTTACACTAAAAAATCCGACGGTTGAAAAAATGAAAAATAATGGTCGTTTTTCTTCTTTATGTCGGAATATTTCTTCTGAGAGGGCTACGGTTTTTCTGGAATACACCATGCTATTCGCTTTTGTGGCTGTTGTTGCATTTGCGCCCTTGCTTCCGAACGGGCCGGCATATGAATTCCTACGTCAGGAGTTGCTCCTAAGGGTTTTTCTAATCACAATGCCAATGTTTTAGTGGGGGGTGCGAGTAATGCGAGAATCTCTTTATATTCTACTGCCTCCTATGCTGGCGATTTCCGCATATACTGAAGTTAAGAGCAGGAGGATTCCCAACTGGCTCACATTGGGCGGGATGCTTGCGGCGCTGTCGGTTTCTTTTCTACTCGGTGGGTTTGACGCTTTCAAGTCTTCTTCTATCGGGATGGTTGTTGGTGCGGGAGTCTTTCTCCCTTTTTGTATTGCTGGCGTACTCGGAGGTGGAGATTTTAAGCTTATGGGCGCGGTTGGCGCGGTGGTAGGATTTCCTGACGTATTGTGGGTTCTTTATTACACGGTTTTGTCTGGAGGGATAATTGCTCTTGGTTACGCAATATGGAAAGGCAGACTGCTTACGACTCTGTCGGATCTTTTTAGAATAATTCTTGGAAGGAAGAGAAATAAATCGGAAGGTCTGCGGAATGTCCCTACTGTTCCATATGGAATAGCCATAGCCGCAGGAACGTTATGGGCTCTTGTAATGATAATGTCTCGCGGATAGAAAAATGTGGAGATTTGAGTGACTGCTGAAAAAGAAAAAGTTCGGAAAGTTTTAAAATGCCGAAGAGAGGTCAGGTTGTCACGCCGGCTGGCCGTTAGGCTTTTCGGCGACTCTGCGTCGGCTTATCTTGAATTTGCGATGTCATTTCCGTTGCTTCTTGGTTTTTCTCTTTTTATTCTCGAGATGTGTATGTTTTGGGATGCCGCTGTGATGGGGAATCATGCGGCATTTGCGATTGCGAGAATCGCGAAAGTCCACTGTTATCAGAGTGCGGTGACAGATAAGGATAATCCCTATCCGACTGTGGGTATGGGGTCGAAAAAATTCTCAGCGGATAAAGTTGTTCTTTCATTTTTTATGATGAGTTCTACGTATTCTTGGTTTGGGCCTAAAACGGAAGCTGCAACTGTTGATTTCTATGACTATTTCAAAATAAGCGGTCCACTCTTTGATATAACCTGCACTGATGATCCTAGTTTTTTTCAGAAAATACTTCTCGCTATAATAAAGGCTATAGCCGATCCGATAGAACAGAAAATGAGGGATTTCATAAACAAAGAAATAGGTGCTTTGCTGGATAAGATATTTGGGGGATCCACCCAGCAGATGAACGCTAGATTCAATATGGCGATGCAGAGAGCGGTAATGGATGGCACTATAAATACGGATCTTGTCTCATTGAAGGGGCCGATAAAATTTCCTTCGGATGATTATTTCTCGGATTCTTGTGAAAGTCCTGAAGCCGCGAAGATATCAATAAGTTATCCTCTTTTTAAGGGTGGATGGTTGTATACATTTTTCATGTTTTGGAAGACTTCAAGCGATAAGGATTTGGATGCTGTACGGGTTAGCGCACGTTGGACTTCCTTTGTGGAGCCGGAGAGGAAGCTTTCAGATTATTTCGCAAACGACGATGGTTCTTCGGATTTAGATCCCGATGATTTAAAAAAGAGGGCTAGAGAAAGGGCGAAAAAAATTGTTGACAGCGCCTCAACAGAAGTTGATGAATGGGAGCAGGCGGTGATCAAGCGCGAGCAGATCGGAGCGCAATACAAGGATCCAGAAAAACATCAGGATTACAAGGATGCCGTCACAAAGGAGAGCAATCTATGGGGTGATATAGTGAGCAAGATAGGCAAGTTTATGCAGATAATCGAATCGAAACCTAAATCTGGCGGACTCTGCGGAGACAAGAACGACAGTGCGGGAATATTTTGCAGGACTACGGATTTTACAAAATGTGCCAGGGTTGAGTTCGGCAACGCGATGTATTGCAACAAGGTTGGACAAAAAATAAATCGCGTCGCGTCAGGGCATGGATTGTTTAAGGGGTATGAGCCTGGTCCATTTCCTAAGCCTCTTGGTTTTCCTCATTATGTGGATAGATATTATGTAAACCCTTATCATACTCATGGATGGTGTTCAGATCAACATTTTTGCGACTAAGTCTTTGTCGATGATGGTGAAAGACTTCTTTTCCATCACTTCAAGGCGTATTTCCTCTGAAAGAGGGGTCGCATTCTATTATACTGTGATAATAAGTTTCTTTATACTTTCCATTTTATCCATGATATACGATGTGTCGAGATTTTCTGAAAGGAAGGTTATTGCGCAAAATTCCGCTGATGCCGCCGCTATGGAGATTGCCGTATGGCAGTGCAGGGGAATGAATCTGACTCAGAATATAAACACCGAAATTTATGAGACGGATGAAGTTATTGCCGTTATTTATGGCATAGCTGGAGCAATGACCGGGATTGGCAAGGCTCTTGAGGCGTCAATAATTCTTGCTGAGGTTGGTTTGGCTGTCGAAGAAGCTGCTTCGGTTATCGCAAGGATAGGTTATTATGTGCATAAAATAATTGTGGATTATTTTCTGAAGAACATGAGAACTTTCTACGCAAAAGGTTCAATGCTGATGGGATTTGTCGGTGCGAATGAGGCGGCAAGATACAACGGTGCGTCGGCCGTATTTCCGTGGCACATGGACGAGTCGGGAGATGGGAGTTTCTTTGGACAGATAAAAAAGTTCATTGCGAGGATAGTAAACACCTTTGGAAATATATACTATTTCCCTCTGACCACTGGGTGGGCTCTTCCAGTTGAGGAGGAGTCTGATGTTCTTCCTCTGCCTATCAATATTCAGGATCCTGGTGGAGCGGGCGGAGCCGCATATATAGTCTTGATGGTGTTACTAAGGTCAAACACTTTCATTGTCGAAGATCCTGATATGGAAAAGAATCTCTGTTGGAAGGACGCTCCATATCGTTCTAAGGAGAAGGATAAGGACAAGCTTGGGCTCCCTCCAATAATATGTGCCTCCTACGTTTCCACATCGGATATCGGATTTGTGTCCAAATATTTTCTTGGAGGTGGAGACAGCGACTATAAGAATCCTCCAGCGATAGCATACGCGGTTGCGCAGGCGCAGGGCGGTAATGTGACGATGAAGGGCTCGGATGATCATCCTTTCAGACCAAGGCACTATGGTGTTGGCGCTGACGCTTTTCTCGTGTCCATGGACAACATGATAAAATCGCCTTCGTATGAGAAAGACGGAATTAAAGTGACATTGAATCTGAAAGAATATATCAATAAACTATTTATGCATTAAGATTTTGATTATGAATGACAAAAAGATTCTTAATTCCTTGCTGAGAAACAAAAAGGGCGCAGTGATCCTTGAGACCGCTCTAGTGATGCCGATTTTTATGCTTTTGCTCTGTTTTTGCGTTGATATTCCAAGGATAATTTCACTTCGTCAGAGGGCGTGGGGAGCTCAAAAACTCATATCAGAAATAAGAGCCAGAAATAATGGGACTTTGACCGCTGACGCGAACAATATGAAAAACTTTTTCTTTGATGACAATATTGCATCGAACGTCAGCGTGGCAATAAATGCGTCAACTGATAGAAAAACCCTCATTTCAGATGTGGCGGATTTGGAAAATTGGATACAAAACGATATCTGGAAATTCTTCACCGGAGTATTGAAGTTTTTGGGAAACATTATCACAGGCGGTAATCTTGAGCCGTATTTCTTCAACGTCTTTGAAACGGACAAACTTTATTCTGGTTCTGTGACATTGTCCGCTCCCACGATTCTTCCGTCGGACGCATATAATGAATTTGGCAAAGTTCCCGCTCCTACGACTCAGATAAGTCCTTCCTACACCTGCTACTCACCTTCCTTGGATTCATGCAAATACACAGGTGAGTCATTTGTCGGGAAGTTGATAGATTGGATTAACAATTTATGATTATAAAACAGGATACAAATCAAAGAAGCCTGATGCAAAGAATAGAATCATCTTCTTTTGCGAAGTTGGCAGGCATATTCATTTTGAGCGCATCCGTGTCGGCGTACGGGATATACCATTATCAACGAGTCAATGCTCCGCGTAGAGCGGCGGAGATATTGGCTGGCCAAGTGCCAATGGAAGTAATATCTTCAGGGGTAAACGGAAGGTCTGAGTTGAATGTAAGGGGGCTGGTGTTTGATATCAACCGTCGCACCGAGACCAATCCAAAGGACTACGTCGAGAAGGTTATAAAAAACTCAAACAGGGCTGCCGGTTTAAAGCTTGTCGAAGGGCAGAAGCTCAGTTCTATTCCTGTTAAGCTTCGGCGGGATTTCGATTTTTTTTGTTTTGTTGGCAAGGATAAAAAAATTCGTGGATATGTTCTGAATAATGACGAGGGTAGGACCCGTGTCACATCTGTCGAGATATCGTTAGAGAAACTTGTCGGATTCAAAATGGGAGGAGAGGGGAGGGTGAATTCATCGGACGTGAGGTCTGATTTTCTTCAGATAATGCCTTGGGAGCCGGAGTTTTATTTGAAAAATGATATTGAATCCGGTTTTGGTTTATACTCTTGCAAGGCTCATGTTTCAGACGCTGATCTTTTATATAGTTCGACCAAGGATAAATTATCCTCCGCTGGATGGAGAATGGAAGGATGGCAGATGCCGGAAACGGATTCTTCTGACATGTCTGACAAATTTTTGGTGGCCTCAAAAGATTCAACACTATGTCATATAATTTTTACTGAATCAGGCAATGATTTGCACGTGACATACAGGTTCTCCGGAGCGAGAGGCGCCATAGTAGCGAATTGAACTTGAAAGTGACCTAAAAAGAATAATATTTACAAAACCAAAACAGGAGACAAGAATGCAGGACAAAGTCAAGAACATACTTCCGATTTCCGCGGCGATAATATTGGGAATAATATCTGTCGTGATAATACATCGCTATATCTCAGCGAAAACAAACGTTCCGGAAATACGGAAAGCGCGTGTTATAGTTGCCGCCCAACCGATCGGAGATTCCCAGTCAATAGCGATAACCCAGCTCGACACTAGGGAAATACCAGAAAGCGCTGTATCGGATGTGAATATTGTGGTGCCATATTCGAACGATCCTGCCAGAACATTTGAGGAAACCAACAAACTCAAAACCATGATTGCGGGCAGGCAGGCGACCAGAAACATTAGCGCTGGTTCTCCTCTGTTTTGGACGGATCTGAAGGAGATCGAAGCGCAGTCTTTATCAGATGTTATCGCGAAGAACAAAAGAGCTGTAACTGTACCGGTTGATCAAATATCAGCGGTCGGATTCAATATAACGCCCGGAGACAGGGTTGATATAATTGCCACAAAGGACAGTGGTTGTGGAGGTGCGGCGGTTAACATTCTTGCCGCCAATCCAACTTCAGTGAGGGATTTGCTCGAAACCTCTCCTCAGGCAACCCAGACGCAGGACAAATCAAAAACTTTTGTGGTCATGCAAGATGTATTGGTCCTGGCTGTAGGGCAGGATTTCAATACCTTTCAAGGACGGTCACCGCAGACGAAGAGTTACAGTTCTGTCACGCTGGAAGTGTCACTGGAGGAAGCTATGATGTTGACTCATGCGAGAAATAACGCCACTCTTTCGATGGTGTTGAGAAATCCAGCCACAACCTCTAGGATGGCTTGCGAAAATGTTCCTGATATAGATTGCGACAATATAAGAAGTTCCGTAATTCCGAGGCTTGATAAACAACGCGCCCTGGACGCTCAACATCAGGAACAGAGCGACATCTCTCATGCCGGTGACAGCGCGCAGCCCCCTAAAACAACAAAATAAGAGGTAAAAAAATGAATGGTCGAAATCTCCTTTTTGCCATACTTTTCTTCGTTACAACGGCGCTGTTCTCCGAAGATGCAATTAAAGGCAGGGAAATCGAAGTGAAAGAGGGGGCTAGGACAATTGTGCGCTTATCCGACATATCCACTTTTCTCGTAAAAGACCCGGAGATTGCAGGAGTGGCTAAAACCGAAAGGAATGATGAGATAGTGGTTGTCGGGCAGAAGATGGGAAATGCTGGAATCGTTTGTCAGAACACCGACGGAACTAGGACATCCATCGCCATCAAGGTCGTGCCAAAGTATTGGGACACATTACTGCTTCTGTTTGAGGATAATCCAAATATAAGGATGACTATTACCAATGAACATCTGATTCTTAGCGGTGAAGCTTCCGATCAAGACACCATGAAAAAAGTTAAAATGGCGGTTGAACTCGATAAAACGAGAATAATAAACAATGTGAATTTCTCTCGCCAAAATCTTCTTGAAAAAATACAATCCCATCTAAAAACTTCCGGCCTGAAGGATGTAACACCAAGCATACAAGATAACATAGTTTACCTCACCGGAATGCTATTGGACAAGGACAAGGAAAAAGATCTCATTTCCGTGGTAAAATCCTACGCTGACAACTACGGATGCTCTATAAATTCGTCTGGGCTTAAGACCGGCGGACCACCTTTGATTGTCGAAGTTAAATTTGTCTCTCTAGCGAAGGGGAATGACAATAATATGGGGCTAATAATGGATGACATAAAATATAATCTCAACTGGAATCCGAAGGAAACCGAAGTTTGGCAGTTTGATAATCATGTCAAATCCACTCAAGAGACTGAATCTTGGGAGCTTGACGGAGAAGTCACAACCTCTGGTACGGTCAAACTTCAAAAGGTAAAGAGCTCCCTAAAAGTCCTTTATGAATCTCGTATGTCTACGATCAGCGGTGAGAAGGTGAAGATGCAGAGAGGTGGAACTATATATTTGCAGACAACCGGAGTTGAAGTGGCTGATGTACAGGAAGTGGACTATGGGTTCATGGTGGAAATCGTTCCGACGATTCTAGGCGGCGAATCAGTTGCGGCCGACGTGGACGTGCAGGTGAGCGGAGTTCAGTCTAACAGCCCGCTCACGATAAACAAGTACACGCTCAATGCGAAATATGTAGTATCTCCTGGCGAAATAATCCTTGTAAATAAAATGAACATATTGAACGATAAACTGATGAAACAAGGTGTGCCATTTCTCTCAGACATTCCTTTGCTGGGCTATGCCTTTCAGAACACTCAGGAAAATGATGAAAACGCAAACGTGCTCCTACTCCTCAGGATATCTTCATTCGACAAGACCATACTGACGGATGAAGGCAAAAAAGCTCAGGAAAAATTCGAAAAAATCAAAAAGAATGAACATTCGAATGTTTTCGAAGATACTGATCCTATTGGCGACACCGAAGAATACACAGAAGAAAAAGCTGGCACAACTAAATAGATGAACGCAAAACTTCAGATTTTATTTGATGGCGATGAGACCGGAATGCTTGATCCGGACTCCTCCGACTCCTTTAGTTTCGGGAATGGGGCGGACAAGGATATTTGCATCTCGACGAAAGACGCGAACATATCTCTCATTATCTCGAACGTGGATGGCAGGTGGTGGCTGAAGGACGATAATTCTGAGCCTCCCGCCCTGATATTAGGCAGACGTTTCGATCTGTTTTCATTGTCAAAAAACGTGTCGGTGTCGCTGGGTTCACACGTCATAGAATTTTGTCCGCAGTCGGATTCTTCGGAAGGAAAGACTGAGATTGAACGTATAAAAGATGCCGTGTATTCCGATGTTGTTTCAAACATGAAGAGCGAAGCGGCGGCAACCAAAAATATATCAGACGAGGAGCTGTCTGAGCGCGTTGAGCATCTGACCGATCGTTTTATAGATCATAGGATTTCCGGAAGCGGCGATCCAAAGCTGCTTGATGAGATTAGGCGGGAGATAGTTGAAGACATACTTCATCTTGGCCCGCTGGAACCTCTTATAGCCGATGACAGCATTACAGAAATAATGGTTATAAGTTACGATACTATTTTTGTTGAGCAGAAGGGGAAAATATCATCATGCAAGAGGGGGTTTAGGAATCCTGAGCATCTCCTGACAGTAATAGAGAGGATCGTTTCTCCTATTGGCAGAAGAGTGGATGAATCAAGCCCTCTAGTGGACGCCAGATTGCACGACGGCTCAAGGGTAAACGCAGTCATACCGCCGATAACACCGGATGGAGCATGTCTCACGATAAGAAAATTCGGAAAGGCCGTTTTTACGGTGGACAAACTTATTTCCACTGGAAGCATGACGCCCAATATGGGTAAATTCCTGGAAGCCTGCGTGAAGGTTAGGAAAAATATAGTGGTCAGCGGAGGAACAGGAAGCGGAAAGACAAGTCTTCTCAACGCCCTCTCGAACTATCTGCCTTCAGATGAGAGAATTATAACGATAGAGGATTCTCTCGAACTTAAACTCCAGCAGAAACATTTGGTTCGGATGGAAGCCAGACCTCCAAATGCGGAGGGGAAAGGCGAAGTTTCTATCAGGACGCTTGTCAAAAACTCTCTTAGGATGAGACCGGACAGGATAGTAATCGGGGAGTGTCGAGGCGGAGAGGCGCTGGATATGCTTCAGGCTATGAACACTGGACATGACGGATCTCTCACCACAGTACACGCAAACTCTCCGAAAGACACGGTTTCAAGGCTTGAGACTTTGACTCTTATGGCTGGGATGGATCTGCCGCTTACTGCAATAAGAAATCAGATCTGTTCCGCAATCAATATCATTGTTCAGACGGCAAGATTCTCCGACGGTTCACGCAAGATATCGAGCATATCTGAGATCAGCGGAGTTGATCAGCGCGGGGAACCCGTGTTGAATGAGATTTTTACATTCAAGCAGGAATCCGTGGACAAGAGAACTGGGAAAGTCATAGGGAAGCATCTTGTGGTGGGCAGGCCATCATTTATGGAAGAATTCGCGCAAAAAGGAATATCAATTTCGGAAGAGATATTTAAATCATGCTAAAAATATACTTAAGCCTTTTGATGATATTTATCGCGATATCCTGCGTTGCTTACTTTCTTTTTGCTCGTTTCCTGCGCGCTGGCTCTTTTGAGCGGCACACGGGAGATGTTATGGCACGCAGACTGTCGAAGGTATATATCCTTGTTCCTCCTGAAAACCTGATATCAATAACGGTAATGCTTTCATCGTTCCTTTTTCTTTCAGGATTTTTCCTGGCCGGCAACAAGGTTGTTGCAGGAATCAGTCTCGGTTTTGTAATGGCGGTTTTTGGCTTTTTTATCCCTCATATTGTTATATCACGTCTTGTTGAAAAACATCTTCAAAGATTGAACGAAGAGATTCCGCCTGCACTTGAGATACTTTCAAGTTCTCTTAGGGCCGGCCTCACTCTTCGTCAGGCGATAGAGAGAAATATTGAGAGGCTGCCAAACACAGTTTCTCAGGAATTTAAAATAGTCCTATATGAGTGCAGGCTCGGAAAAAGTCTAAATGAGGCGCTGAATAACTTTTCTGAAAGGACCGGATTAATGGATGCAAAACTTACCGCAATCGCATCTGAACTTTCTCTTAGACATGGAGGAAACCTTTCTGAAAATTACCAGAATCTGGCCAGACTTATAAGAGACAGATACATGTTTCAGAAAGAGGTGTCGGCTCTTACCGCTGAAGGTAGAATGCAGGCGATAGTCATGACAATACTTCCCTTTGCCATATTGCTACTTATGACTCTTATTCGTAAGAAGGAAATGCTGGAGTTTCTCGCCTCCCCAGTAGGAATAGCATCTATTCTGACAGTTTTTGTAATGCAGGTTGTGGCATACATATGGATAAATAAAGTGGTGAGCATAGACGTATGAGCTTAAGCATGAATCCAGTTCTAGTGTCTGTCTTTGCCGCGATTGCCGTTGCGGTGATTGTTTTTGTGTCCGTGAAAACCTATCTGTCTTTTACTAGGATTCATGTGCCGGATTTTGAATCGAGATCTGGCGATTTTATTGTCATTGCAAAGGATTTGCTGTCGCCAATTTCCGCCATTATCGTGAGAAATCAGTCCTCGCCATCTCTATCGAGAGAGCTTTCTGATTACCGAAGGATATCTGTTTCGGCTGGTGGCTTTTATGGGCTTAATGTTTACGAGATATATGCTTTAAAATTCGTCTTGCCCTCATTGTTTTCAATTTTTGCCGCGGCCATAGCTGTCGTTTTTCAGTTTGATGCTGGTATTTCCGCGCTTGCGATATGTTTTTTCGCCACCATGCTTTTCTTGTACCCAGGTGTCGCTTTAAGACAGAAGGCTGAAACTAGGAGAAGTCTCTTTGTTAGGCAGCTTCCCGGTGGCCTTGATATACTAAAGATTGCCGCTGATGCAGGTCTTGACTTCCACAAATCAATAAGTTATCTCGTTGATATATACATCCCCGGTCCGGTAAAGGAGGAATTTGCTATATTCCAGAGGGAAATAAAGCTTGGTGTTGCGATGACAGATGCGCTTGTAAACATAGCCCACAGAATAGATGCGCCGGAAGCTTCGACCGTCTTTGTGTCTCTTTCTCAGTCGGTTGAAATGGGAACAAGCATTTCTGCTATGCTGGGAGATACAATAGCGGATATCAGGAAAAAACGTCTCTTGTCAGCGGAAACAGAAGCTCAAAAGACTGTGGTAAAAATAACTTTTCCTCTTCTTTTTTTGATACTGCCGGGAATATTTATTGTTCTGCTCGCCCCGATGATAAAACCGATAATGGAGGCTTTCGCCGGATTTTAAACATATGAACCCAACTCCTACAAAAAATAAACCAAACCATGGCATGAAAATACTGATAGCGGCTCTGCTCTCGATATGTATTGCCGCGCTTTTGCATCTTCGCGCTGAACATGCTAGGAGTCAGATGGCGAAAGATTCGGCCGTGAGGCTTTCATCAAAGATCTGCGAAATTATCTGTCCTGCGGGCTGGAAGTCTGATCAGGCCGGAGATTCGTTCCGTTTTGTAAATCCAGATGGCTCTTTCAAATATTTGATGTATCGCAAGATCTAAAATATATGTTCTCTCCTTTAGACACGTCTACTGAGCAGTTGAGCATGATAGCTTCCGAAGTCTTATCAAAATACGGAATAAAGAAGCCTGTATCGGTTGGAGCCGTATCTGTTGAGAAAAATTCTGGAATATCTCAGATTTGCCTTCCTTTCTCGCTGGACGGAAAGTCTGACAATGGAACAGCTGAAATATTTTTCTCACACGATTTGAGATTCGTGTATATCGCATCATGGACTGGGGCGCCAAGCTCACGCTCCGCGATCGTTTGCCAGTCGGCTAAAAACCATATCATACTGAAATCTCCGTATTTGACTCCGCTTTATGTGACTCCCACAATAGACAGTTCGGAGTTTGCGGACGTATCAGAACTTCTTAAGTCTGCTGAGGAATCTTACAGACAGGCGAAGCAGATATGGAAAAATGCAAAAGACAGTCCTGCCGATATCGCAAATACTATAAAAGCTTATCAGGACGCCATGAATTTTATAGCTCAGACGAACAGCGGAGGAATGATGTTTTCTAATTCGTCATCTCTGGCTAATGATATCAGAATTGTCAGCGCGGCTAGGACAAACAAGCTCGAAAGGATGAAAAGTGAGATCGTTCAGTATATGAAACTAGGTGACAGTCAGATGGCGTCAAGAATTCTGGATGATATGCTTGCCTCAGCGTCTTTCGAAAATGAGATAGCATTTAAGGAATGGGCTCTGAAGACGAAATCTGAAATTAAAACGGAACAATAGAGTAATAATATGCCGAAATTAAAGATATATCTTAAGCCTTCAGTGTTGATCCTTGAAGTCTCCTTGGACGATATCGGAGATCGCCACATCAGCGTGGGAAAATCTGAACTATGCGATATATCTCTAGCAAAATTCGCAGATCAACTGTCAGGAGTAGAGGATACCCACTTTGTAATATTTGGACAGGGCGATCTGTGGAGTTTCGCAAGTCCGCATAAATCCAATCCTCCAACTGATTCGGATGGCAAAGCTGTCTGCCAAGGAGAAATTCGAACGGGAATTATGTTCGGAAACTGCCGTCTGGAAATAGAACAAGACCCAAGCGACTCTCCTTATTCAATTACATTTATGAAAAATGGCAATATTATATCTTCAATGCCTATAGGCTTTGGTGATCATAAAGCAGGCGATGAGGCCTCCAGATCTGAAATATGCCTTCCTTGTGATACCGGCGGAAAACCCGCCTTCGGGCCCGATGAGTATGCCGGCCTCACCTCCCTGG
>CAZXAC010000038.1:0-15822 GCA_964638335.1 uncultured Lentisphaera sp.
TGACCGAATATCGGATACTTAAACACCTGCGGCATAACCTCTTTCCAAGCATTATATCTAGCATAGAAAGATGAATCCGCTTCCGGACCTTTTACAACCACGTCCTTAATTGAAGAGAACTGATGTGTGATATCGTCTCGATGCATGTCCATCAATTGGTTGACATTTGGACTCCTTAGTATGGGGACTCCCTGATAGGCAACCCATATTAGTCCGAAGAAAAAGAACAAGAAAAGTATTTTTTTTTGCCGAGACATTAAAAACGCTGATATTATCAATGGAACAAAACCAACATATGCGCCTCTAGATTTTGTCATAAGCAGAGCAAGTAAATTTATGAACAGTACCAACCAGTATCCCCATGTTTTCTCAATTCTGCTGCTAACACAAAGCATGCCCATTGATATTCCTATAACAAGCAAATAGAAGCTTGCGAGAGAATTTGCCCTGCCGTAACCTACTGTGGCGGTGCTTCCGCCTCCGGCCAAAACCGATGTTGGGAAGAAAAAGAACTGAAATATTCCGACAACAGCTATCAAAGACGATATTACCAACATGAGATTTAGGGCTTTTTTGACTTCGAATTTCGTATCCATTATATTCAAGGTCATAAAAAAAAGCCAAAAATATTCTAATCTTTTGATGGAGAATAACATAGCTCTATTGAGAGGCACCGTCCCCTGTAGTATTCCAATCAAACTTGATATAATTATTGCCGCAGTCATAATTATCACGGGCTGGTTGACTGGAACGCTTTTCACTATTGAAAGAGAACGAGTTTTGGCTCTGTTAAGCAACCAACCACCGGAAACAAGAAGCAAAAGTATGTCTTCAATCCTTATGGTTGCAGACCTCTCAACGCCCCCACCAGCCCCAGAAACGGGCAGATCTGTTGAGATAACCATAAAAAAAAGTATTGTGAACAGACCAATCTTAGGTTTGAAGAAAGTTACAACGGATACCAATATCGAGAACAGGATTACCAGAGGGAAAAAGGGCTGATCGGGAGATACAGCTATAAAATTTCTGTATTCGTTGGCATTTTTAATGAACGAATTTTCTGCAGATAAAGCGAATGGCGCTATTAGCAAAAATGCAAATATAAACAGGGGAAAAGCCCTATTTGTACATTTCATAATATTTCTCCACCATAGCATTTACATTAAAAAAATCTGCACGCAAGACATTGGCCTGGCTTTTCTCCATATCTCTTTCCCTACCAATATTTTCCCTTATCAGTTCGTAGAGTTTTTCGGTATCCATCGGAGGGTAAAGAAATCCATCAATATCATCCCCGACAAGCTCAGGAATCCCACCAACGTTCCCGGCCATGATGGTGATTCCTGCCGCCATTGCCTCAAGCAATGCTATTCCAAAACCTTCATAAAGCGAAGGCAACACAAACAAATCTGCCGCAAAAAGATATCTTCTGACGTCTGAACTATAGCCGTAAAGGAATAATTTTCCATCTTTTACTATGTCCTTGTTATCCCGCTCTATTTCCTCCTTCAAGGGGCCATCGCCTGCTATCCCAAGCAATATCTTCCTATCTGGATTTTCCGATAGAATTCTGCGAAAAACCCCGATCAATATCTTATGACCTTTTTCAACACTCAACCTTCCAACGCTCACGATATAAAAATCGCTGTCAGACAAAGCGAGATTTTTCCTTGCAATTCTCCTGTCTTCTTCGGTTTTTTTAAACTTACAAGTATCTATGCCATTATGAATCACACATATTTTTTCGGCTACAGCAATTCCCAATTTTATCGAAAGTTCCTTTTCGGCGTTACTAAGAACTGTTATCCTGTTTGAAAATAATCCAACAAATCTCTCGGCCATCAGCAGTAGGTTTCTGATGAAAGAAACCTTTGAAACCCCTGGTATATTCGCATTTTCAGCGTATATGGAGCCATGCGTACTGTGTATAATTACCGGGATTCCGGCAAGCCACCCTGCCATCCTACCTATAAATCCGGCCTTTGAAGTATGGGTATGTAGAACGTCAAATTTATGCTTGCGAAATTCGCGGAGCAGTGAAAAAAAAGCCAAAAAGTCATTATATGGGGAAATGCGTCTGACCATGCTGTCTATCTTTAATACTACAGCTTTTTTTTTAAGGTCTTCAACGCAAAGCTCATTAAGGTCTTCAGCCCCGCAATACAGGGAAAAAGAGAACCCGGAGTCTGAACGCAGAATTATATCTCGTACTACGGTCGCAGCCCCCCCGGGTAGCATCCTAGTGATTAGCAGAGCAACTTTTTTGTTTTTTTGCATATATATCTTAAGGTAATATCTAAATGCCACTAATTCCACTCTAAGGAAACGCCTGATTTGAGAGCTTGCGATTTGTTATGCAGGGGGCTGATTGGAAAGTTAGAAGACATTCAGCATTTCTTTTCGTCATATTTAAGTGTAGATTAGGAGCCATGAAATTAAGAATGTCCAGATACTTCTTATGGTCTATATAGGGGATTAGATGAATAGGAATTTTGAAGATTCAAACATCAGCCTTGTTTCAAGTGGGGAAGACGTTGGTGCCATAATAAGTCTCCATTTTGCTCCCGGAGAGAAACCATCCAAGCCCAAATCGAGATTTTATCGAGACAAGATAAGACTTTTTCTTGAATACGATCCGGAATCTGTTTTGTTAATTAGATCAGAAGGGATAGTCGCGGGATTTCTCATATACACGCAAGATCTTTATAGTTTCAAATCTTTTGCCGGACCACGGCATCTAAGATTTTATCTAAATGCGCTAAAAGTAATTGGTGGATTTTACGGCTACGAATTAAAGAAATATTATAGGATATTGAAGCAAGTGATATCTGGCGACGAAAACAAATCAACAGAGGTTGACAAAATTCTATCGGGAGAAAGAACTGGAAAAATTTGGGCTTTAATAGTATCTCCGGATCATCGCAGGAAGGGCGTAGCGAGAGAACTCATCCGACATTGTCTCGATATATTCAGAAATAAAGGTGGCAAACTTATGCTTATAAGCGTAAAAAAAGACAACGTCGCCGCGATAAGGACTTATGAGAACTGTGGATTTAAAATAACTGGAGAATGCCTTGAGAGCACCGGAAAATCTTATTTGATGGAGATAAAGGCATGAAAATATCTGAAAAATTTATGATAGGTATAATAGAGTACGGAATGGGAAACATCCGTTCAATAGAACATAAGCTAAAAAAAGAAGGATTTGCAATATGCTCTTCGTCAGAACCAGAGGTCCTTGACAAAGCCAATAAGCTGATACTTCCAGGAGTTGGTCATTTTGGAAAGGGGATGAAGAATCTCAAAGAATCTGGACTGTCCGATTTCTTGACTGATAAAGTTATAAATCGCAAAACCCCTATATTGGGCATATGTCTTGGAATACAGCTATTTGGCAAATTCAGCGAGGAAGGTAACTGTGAAGGCTTGAAATGGATAGATGCTGAAACTAAAAGATTAATTGTATCGGATACCAACAGAAAAATACCGCATGTAGGCTGGGAAAGCTTGGAAATTGTTAAAGACTCAATCTTGTTCAATGGAATCCCCTCGGATAAACGCTTCTATTTTACTCATTCATTCCACGTTGTTTGCCAAGACAGTTCGGACGTGATCGCAAAATTCAACTACGGAAACACTTTTGTGGCTGCCATTCAACACGAGAACATATACGGGACTCAGTTTCACCCGGAAAAAAGCCACTTGAAAGGAATGAACGTATTGATAAATTTCTGCAAAGGGAGCTAATCCAACAATGAATTCGGCAAGAATAATTCCCGTCCTTCTGTTGAAGAGCAACGGCCTAGTAAAGGGAATTCGCTTCAGGGATCACAAGTATGTCGGAGATCCCATAAACGCAGTAAAGATATTTAATGACAAGGAAGTTGATGAATTAATATTTCTAGACATAACGGCATCTTACGAAAATAAACAGCCAAACATTGACATAGTCGCCAAACTTGCCGATGAATGCTACATGCCATTCGCTTTCGGCGGTGGGATAAAGAACGTATTTGAGATCGGCAGAGTAATAGAATCTGGAGCTGAAAAAGTTTCGCTTAACAGTTCTGCATTTGAAAACCCAGCACTCATAAAAGAAGCCTCTTCAATTTTTGGGTCTCAGAGCATAATCATTTCCATAGATTACCAAAGATCGTTTTTAGGCAAAAAATTAGTTTGGACCAAATCCGCGACAAACAAGACCTCCGTACAGGTCCTTGAATGGGCAAAAAAGGCTGAGGATATGGGAGCCGGCGAAATATTGCTTACGAGCATAGATCTTGACGGTAGCGGTCAAGGATATGACCTTGAAATGATTGAACAAATATCCTCCGCCATAAGCATCCCTCTAATAGCATGCGGAGGAGCTGGGAAAGCAGAGGATTTCACATCGGCGCTGGAGAAAGGAGCTTCCGCAGTGGCGGCGGGCTCAAAGTTCGTATTCCATGGCAAACACAGAGCCGTATTGATATCATATCCGTAGATTAGCATGTTATCAAATGATCTCAAAAGCATTACAAATATCCCCCCATTATACGTTCTCAATTTGATAGTCACGCTTCAGATAATACTTTATCGTAATAGCTGTTCACAAATTCTTAATTTTATAGTTTCAAAATTTGAAACCTATCAAATCTGATATGGCGAGAAGTCATTCAGACATAAACTCGGCAAAGGCAACAATGGCACCAAAACAAGACCTTAAGACGTTATTTCTAAAGCGGGTTTCACATGTTTCCATTTTTCTTGCCATTATCATGGTTATTAAAAGTTTACTTTCTGTTATACTCAGATCTCTTATTGCGAAGGAATTTGGAGCCGGCACCGAGACTGATGCCTATTATGCGGCATTCATGATTCCTCAGCAGTTGAGTGACTTCTTTATAGGTGGCATACTTTTCGCGGCAATAATTCCAGTTTTTCAGAAAAGACGTGCCGAAGCCGACGATCAAGAAGCATCCAAAGACATCTCCGCACTTCTAAACATCTCATTTGTGATTCTTATGACAATCACCGTCCTTTTCTATTTATCAGTGCCGTTTATCACTAAACTAGTCTTTTCGGGTTTTAATGATGAAAAACTGTTAATCACTATAAGATATTCAAGAATGCTATCTCCAGCAATTCTCCTTTTCGGCTTCTCCCTCATTTACACTTCGCTTTATCACGCATTCAGAGACTTCTTTGTGCCATCGTTTGCCGCACTAATGTTTCCGGCGACATCGATAGCGGCCATATGTTTCCTGCCTTCATCTTTGGGCATTGAGAGGCTTATATACGGGAACATTGCAGGCACATCCTTGGGACTTATTTTACTTTTTATATTCATGAGAAAGAGGATTTCCTATAAATGGAACTGGAACCTAAAGAATCCACTTATAACTGCAACAATTCTTGTTTCGTGGCCGGTTCTTTTTGAAAACATATTCCTAAAAATAATTCCACTTATCAAAAACAAAATAGCTTCAGAACTCCCTCTTAATGGAGCAATAACCATCACTGAACTCGCTTTATTTGTTATCGGTTCCATTACAATTTTTATTTCTGGTCCTATTTCCACAGCAATTTTCCCTTTTATGGGTCAGCAACAAGCTGAAAAAAAGCAATCTGAGCTTTTTGAAACATTTATCAAATCAACAAATGTCATATTACTTTTCGCGACTCCATTCAACGTTATTTTGTTGACACAGTCCGACATTCTCACAGAAATACTATATGGCTACGGAAAATTTTCAGACGCGGACAGCCTGATTACCTCTCGACTTATAATGATTATGTCCCTGACAATTTTGCCGAGATGCATTCAGAGCGTATTAGGTAGAATGTTTTTCGTCCTTCAAGCAACTAGATTTCCATCGTTCGTTTCCATAGGAACAGTTATCACAACTTGGCCTATATATTTCGTAATGGCACGATTCTTCGGCATTTATGGACTGATGGGTGCACTCACGCTCATGACAATATTCGGAGCGCTGATAAATCTTGTAATACTGAAGATCAAATTCATTGATTACTCCCTATCTGGATTATATTGGTCTTTTACAAAAGTCGTCTTATCCGGAATTATTATGGGCTCAACAGTTTTTTTAATTAGGCTTACCCTAGGAGTCATCACTTCTTACCCAATTATTGACTTCTGTTTATTTTCATTTGCAGGAATTTCTACGTATGCAATTTTCTGTCGCCTCCTCAAACTTAAGGAGTTAGAATATATTGTCTGCGCTTTTCTCAAGACATTCAAGAACTCGAATTAGAATAAAGAACTTATATCTTAAAGTAAAAGGGAATTTAATGTCAGAAATCATTTGGGATTTAATTAGAATAAAACGCAAGGCATTACCATTTATAAAAATGGGCAATATCCCTTTCCTGGGTAATATTCCAAACAGCTTGCAGAAATATTTAAGAAAAACACCCGTTAATGTACAAGGACATAAAATGTTTCTGGATAAACTGGACACTCTTCAACTTGGGATTAACAGAATATATGAACCCGAAATGACCGATTTCTTCATTAAACATATTCTCCCTGGAGATACTGTTCTGGACATTGGGGCGCACATAGGTTATTACAGCCTGCTCTTCGCAGATAAAGTGGGGAAAAGCGGAATGGTTTATTCATTTGAACCTGATCCTTCGAACTTTTCAATCTTAAGCAAAAATATTGAAATTAATGAATTCTCGAATATTAAACTTATAAATAAAGCGCTATCAGATAAAAGCGGAGAAATCAATCTGTACGAATCGGAAAAAAACTCTGGAGACCATAGAATTTATGACTCGGGAGAACAAAGGAAATGCGTACATATAGAGGCTATTAGATTGGACGACATGAAAAATGACATAAAGAAGCCAATCAAATTGATAAAAATGGATATACAGGGGGCAGAATACTTTGCCGTAAATGGAATGATTTCCACTATAAAAAATAGCAACGCACTGATTTTATGCACAGAGTTTTGGCCATATGGATTAAAAATGTCAGGAGCAAATCCAACAAAATTCATTGAGTTGCTTCTCGACCTCGAGTTCTGTCTTTTTGAACACAAACTGACAAATATAGTAAAAGTTGATTCCGTTTCAGATTTGATTGACAGATATCGGGCCGATGAACCCTCTTCATACACAAATCTATTATGCATTAAGGGCGATAAAAACTTATAAAATCTACGATGAACGATATAAGGCACAGACTTGCAAGACTTTATTTTTATTTAGGAACATACCTCAACATTTTTAGATTTTATGAAATAAAGTTTCTTTGGAAACATCTCAAACTTTCCAAGGAGCATAATATTATTGATGTAGCCTGTGGGATCGGCGTTTACGCCAACAGTTTGTCCAGCAAGGTTAAAACTGTTACTGGGATTGATTTTTCATTGCAAAGTATACGTATTGCTCACCATCTTAAACATGACAATATGTTTTTTTACCAGGGAAATGCCGAATATCTTGGGCATCCAAATAATTCTTTCGATTCAGCTATATCAATATGTTCACTGGAGCATTTCAGCAACAGCAAAAAATCACTAGAGGAAATTTTTAGGATTCTTAAACCAAACGGACAGCTACTAATAACAGTGGACTCCCTATCCAGTATTGATGACTCCCAATTTATTGAATTCCACAGACGATTCTGTCTTGTCAAAAAATACTTTACGGTAGAAACAATACAAAATGAGTTGAAAGATTCTGGATTTGAGATTGATATTGTAACGCCTTTTATGACTTCTTCATTTAGTGCGAATGCATGCAGATTCGCGTTTAGGATAATGAAATGGCCACGTATTTTAAACATATACTCAATCCTTATCTACCCACTTACTCTTTTTTCGGAGTCATTCAGTAAAAATAAGAGTAAAGGAATTATAATAGGCGTATACGCCCATAAGCCAAAAGAGGGAAACAAATGAAGAAATTATTGATGGTAACCCCACTTTATCCATTCCCTCAAAAATGCGGTTTGAGTCTCCGGATATACGATTTGTGTAAAAATATTAAAGATATTTTTGAACTGCATTTATTCGTTCTGACATCTGAGGAAAAAGTCCCCAATACTAAAGAAGATCAATCCTTGTTCAAAAATATCACTCTTGCCGAAAATGAATGTTCATCTTTTAACGAAAAAACCAATTTATTAAAATGGATGAAACGCAAAATCTCACCTCCCCATTTTGACGATGAATGTTACTTCCCCGACCACCTGCTGGACAAACTTGCATCCGTTCATAAACATGAGAAATTCGATGCTTGTATTATCGTTACACCGATGTTGGGAAGAGCTCTCAAGGCATTTCCAAGTTCAGTTTTTAAAATTATTGATACTATTGATATATTTTATCAACGCTATATGGAATTTTCAAAAATTGGACAAGGGGCTATTCTCAATCACTTCCGCGACCTTGACAAAGAAATAAACTTATACAAAAGTGCCGATTTGGTTATTGCCATTTCACTTTGGGATCTCGATTTTTTGAAATCACATGGAATTAGACCCATATATGTCCCAATCTCATTTGTTCCCAAATCTTTACCCTGCAAAACTCCACAAGGCTATGATATACTTTATCCGGCAGGGAGAGGAGCAACAAATATAGATGCCATAAAATATTTTATAAAAGACATTTTTCCTCTGGTCAAAAAAAGCAAACCCCAAACCAGATTCATAATAATAAACCCAGATAACGATATTAAGAACACATATAGGGAAAGGAATGATATTATTTGCCTCCCGTACTTGGACAAGATCGAAGAGGCATACGTTTTGGCTGACCTGACAGTGATCCCACTGCGTGCTGGAAGTGGTATTAAGATAAAGGTACTGGAGAGCTTCTCTTTTGGCAAACCTACTCTGATTTCAAGAACTGCCGCACAAGGCATATACCTGGAAGGATACCCTCAAAAAAGAATCAGCTCATGCCCTTCAGAAATGGCTATGGAGATTTTGGATACACTAGATAATCATGAGTATAGAAACGCTCTAGTTAAAAAGGGTCTGGAGATAATTCAAAACGAATATAATTCCAAAAGGGTTTATGCAGCACTAAGAGAAAAACTTTCTCAAATTTAGAATAGGAAAATCAAATATGTTTGAAAACAAAAAAATCCTGCTTATAAACCCGCCTTACTACAGATTTTATAATGATCGATACTCTCTCAACAGATTGCCATTCTCGATTTCATATCTCGCCGGCGCGATACTAAATAATAACAAATGGGAAGTAAAAACCTTTAATGCCGATTTTCACCCAGAAGCGAAGATATTCTCAAACTCATTCATTACCGGTCCAGGATACAAAAATTACCAGAACTCAATTAACAATCTAGAACACCCACTTTATAAAAAAACAAAGTCCATAATAAGCTCTTTTTCTCCTTCTATTGTTGGCATAACATCAATGACTCAAAATTTTATATCAGCTCTGAATGTTGCAAAAATCGCGAAAGAAGTAGATATAAATACATTAGTTATTTTGGGCGGACCACACGTAAGCCTCGTTAAAGAAGAATGTCTCTGTAATGAATATGTGGATCTATGCGTTATCGGCGAAGGCGAAGAAACAATAGTTGATTTAATAAATTGTTTAGAAAATGGAGACGATATTTCCAAGATACCAGGAATCATCTCAAAAGATGATAAAACAATCCACTTTTCCCAAACTAGATCCTTAATTGACAATTTGGATAAACTGGAATTCCCATTCATCAGCGCAAAAAAAACTCTCATCGATTTTGAAAAATATCCTCCTTATGCATTCCAATACATTTTTTCATCACGAGGGTGCCCTTTTAATTGTATATTTTGCGCATCAAAATATACTTGGGGGAGAAAAATGAGATTCAGGTCTTCCCAAAACGTACTAGATGAAATAGCGGTTTTGGTCGACAATCGTATAACCTCTTTTCATTTTGATGACGACTCTTTTGGAGTTGATTCTGATTATCTCGACGACTTATGCTCTAAGATTGCAAAATATTTCCCTATGGTTGAATGGTCTTGCGAGATGCACGTAAAATGCGTGAAAGATGAGCAAATTTCAAAAATGAAAATGGCCGGTTGCCGAACAATTATTGTTGGGTTCGAGTCAGGAAACGATGAAATGCTTAAAAAAATTGGCAAGCATAACACGGTAAGAGAATGTTTGCGTGCCGCCGAAATAATCAAGAGAAATAAAATATTGTTGAATGGTTTTTTCATGGTAGGATTCCCTTGGGAAACGGAAGAAACCTTGCATGACACTCTCAAATTTATCAGGAAGTTGAATTGCAATATGTCAGGATACAGCATTTTTACCCCCTATAAAGGAACTGAGGCTTTCGAAGTTTGCAAACAAATGGGATTGATTGCGGACGATTATAATCCATCACTGTATAACCATCAGAGCCCGAATAATTGTTTTTGTAAAATCCCAAGAGAGAGATTCCGGGAAATATGTTCTCTTATCGAACGCAATGTTGACAATTTAAACTACATTAATCGTATTAAGTCATTGTTCCGGAGCAATATCTTCGCAAAAATAACAAATACAGGATTAAAGAATTCACTGAAAAAAGGCTTGACTATTTTTTGTCAGAAGTAAAATTAATGCTAATAACCCCACCATTTTAAAAACATGTCTAAAAAAGCTCTGATTTCAGGCATCACAGGACAGGACGGCAGTTACTTAGCTGAACTTCTGCTCGAGAGAGGTTACGAGGTTTTTGGTATTGTCCGCCGAGTAGCTCTCGAGGATCAATCGAACCGCCTTAACAGAATCAGCCATATAAAGAGCAAAATCAAACTGATTCCTGGGTCTCTTGAAAGCTATCCAAGCCTATATAAAATTTTCAGCCAAGTCAATCCAGACGAAATATATCATCTTGCTTCACAAAGCTATGTCAGTTACAGCTTTGAGGACGAATTCTCAACACTAAACACAAACATCAATGGCACCCATTTCATGCTTTCGGCATTCAAGGATATAGCGCCTAAAGCAAAATTTTACTTTGCGGCATCGAGCGAAATGTTCGGCAAGGTCCACGAGGTTCCACAAAATGAAGACACCCCATTCCACCCCCGCTCCTCATACGGGATTTCCAAAGTCGCAGGATTCGATCTAACTCGTAACTACAGAGAAGCATACGGGCTATTCGCTCTAAGCGGCATACTCTACAATCACGAATCCGAAAGAAGAGGTTTCGAATTCGTAACACGTAAAATAACATCCCATGTAGCAATGATAAAACATGGCCTAAAAAACAAACTCGAACTCGGGAATCTCGACGCAAAAAGAGACTGGGGACATTCAAGAGACTACGTTCGGGCAATGTGGCTAATGCTTCAACAGGATAAACCTGATGATTACGTTGTCTGCTCAGGAGAGTGTCACACCGTAAGGGAGTTCTGCGAAAAAGCTTTTGCCTGCGCTGGAATGGATTACCAAAAATATGTCGTGGTAAATCCAGATTTCTATCGCCCCGCAGAAGTTGACATCCTTGTCGGAGACCATTCAAAAGCAAAAAAAATACTTAAATGGAAGCCTGAAATCGGATTTGATGAACTCATCGAAAGAATGGTCAAAAGCGACATCGAACATTTCAAGAGATAGAAGGCATGAACAACTGCGACAAGGCTTACGTCGAACACCTTATGGAATTGGGACATGCCAAAAGCCTATCCAACCCGATGATTGACGGCTTTGATGCTTGGTATTCAAGCGTGCTTCCCCAAGACAAATCCGCCACTATCCTCGACTTCGGTTGCGGTCTTGGAGATTTTATCGAATATTTACAAAAAAAAGGCTACTCAATGATCGAGGGAGCCGACTCAAATCCTGTAATCTGCACCGCAGCGGCAAAAAGGACGTCCCTCAGCATAGAGCATCTAGTTGACGTTGAAACTTTTGCGTTATCTCGCAGGGAAAAATACGACTTCATAAATCTCAAGGACGTATTAGAGCACGTTGAACCAAATGAAGCAGTCAAAGTACTGTTGGCTCTCAAAGCCACACTAAAAAGAGAAGGGGTTCTTATAATATCATGTCCACAGATATGCGGATTTACATCCATTTTTACTCTGTACAATGACTATACTCATCTCAAACTTTTTACTGAACGGAGCCTTAAACAACTACTAAGATCGGCTGGTTTTCAGGATGTTATGGTCATTCACCCTAAACCAAAATTCAAATTCTCACTCTCATATCTTGCCCTCAAAACAGCACAAAAAATATGGTTTAGAATATTAAAAATCATATATCTTATTGAAAGACCAGGAGAAGAAAGCCCTAGCTACCTGGGCGATAGGATCGCAATGATAGCCGTCAATCAAAAGGAATGCCATGAAAATATTATTTGATGCCTCAGCAATGTTTGCTTCGACGAGAGGCGGTGGCATATATAACTATCTTGTGAAACTTTTGCCAAGGCTTGCGCGGTTGACTGAAAATAACGGGCATGATTTCCGCCACTTTCATCTTAGCTTCAGAGGTACAAGCTCGTCTAACGGGCTAATTCCAGATGAGAAAGTTATAAGAATCAGATTTCCGGTAAAACTTATGAACAGACTCTGGCTAGACTTCTCCCTCCCAGACTTATCCTGGTTTTGGAAAGACATAGATATCTTCCATTCTCCACATTTTTCTCTTCCAGTAATTTCCAAAGCAAAAAAAATTCTTACAGTTAATGACATCGCATATCTAAAATACCCCCAATATTACGCCGAGAGCGGGAAAAAACTTAATGAATATGGCTACAAAAAGCTCTTGCCTGTAAATATAAAACGAGCGGACAAAATCATAGCAATATCCCAACACACTAAAGAGGACATAGTCGAACATTTTAAAATCCCTCAGGAGGATATAGCTGTCATCCATATAGGCTGCTCCATCTCTCAACCGATTCCTCCAGACAAGCTGAATGCGATCATATCTAGATTCGGTCTGAACGATTCCGAGTTTATCTATTTCCCAGTCGGCACCCTAGAACCTAGGAAGAATCTTGAAAGGACCGTAGAAGCATTCAAAAAGGCTAAGTCTTATAATAGCCGATTGAAGCTTGTGATATCTGGAGTTGGCGACATAAGCTGGCTCGATGGCCGTATCCTAAATGACGATATCATATTTGTCCGCTGGAACAGTGAAGAAGAGCGGGATGCTCTCTACCAGTCTGCGATTTTCGCGATTTATCCCTCCCTTTATGAGGGTTTTGGAATCCCCGCTCTTGAAGCGATGTCTAACGCAAAAGCATTATTGACATCAAATACCAGTTCCTTGCCTGAAATAGCCAATGGTTACGCGCATATGGTAAATCCGAACAACGCTGATGAAATCGCTGACGGAATTCAGGCTCTCGTGAAAGATGAGAAATATAGGAAATCTCTAGAAAAGAAATCGTTAATCAGAGCGAAAGATTTCTCCTTTGATGAAATGGCAAGAAAAACTTACGAAATATACCAGTATCTCAATTAAGGCTCGTTTGACATGAAACTACAATGCTTAAATTGCAGAAATCCTCTTAAAAAAAACGATGATCTAATGTTATGCCATCTATGCGGCGCCAGATATGCAATCATAAACGGGATACCATGTATTGAAGGCAAAGACAACGAACAAATATGGGAATTTACTAATGAAAAGAATGCTAAAGATGTACTAGAGAACGCGATTACGAAAGGATGGGAAGATGCAATTAGAACACAATTCGGAAAGAAAAAGTCCGAATGGATTGCATCTGAAAGTCGAGCTGAGGCTCTATTCCTAACAAATATCGGGAATAATTCAGTAGTTCTAGACGCTGGAACTGGATGGGGGGCTCTTGCATTTCCGATGGCAAAGATTGCCAAGGAAGTTTATGCTATCGACTCAAATATAAATGGTTTGAATTTTATTCAGCTTAGAAGGTCTCAAGACGGCAACACAAACGTAATTCCAATAAAGTGCGATATTTCCAACCTACCATTTGAAAATGAAAGCATCGATATTGCAATTCTAAATGGGGTATTGGAATGGACCCCTCTTAGCAGGACAAATCTTAAACCGTTTGAGGTTCAAAAAAAAATTCTTAGCGAATTGAATAGGGTTTTAAAAAGGAATGGTCAGATTTTTATCGGAATTGAAAATCGTTTCGGATTACGTTATTTACTGGGAAAACCTGATGAACATACCCACCTGAGATTTATTACAGTTCTTCCAAGATTTGTTGCGAACCTATATCACAGGTTCAGGAGAAAAACCGATTATAGGACACATACCCACAGCAATATGGGCATAATCAAACTTATGAATCTATCCGGGTTTCCCAAAACGGATATTTACTCCGTGCTTCCAGATTATCGTTTTTACAAATATATAGTTCCATTGGATGGGCCATCCTCACGAAAAACATTTGGTATATTCCTTTCGATGTTGAAACATAAGAGCATTACAAGCATTAAGTATAGATTCTATTATCATTTTTTTCGCATCGGAGGACTGCCATCTCTAAGACTTTTTTCAAATGCATATATAGCAATAGGGACAAAAGATGTGTGATCTGACTTTAATAGAAAACATTTATCGTCTGTTTATAGGAGAGAATCCAGAGGCCAATAAAATTAAGCCATTGATTTTTTCTGGGGAGAACAACACTCTGGCTTTCATTATATCTCCGCAGAAAGATGATAATGCTTACGTAATAAAAATCGCCAAGCCTCAATCTAGATTTTTTTTTGAACGAGAAATTTTGCTTTACGAACACTTAAATGTAACTCCACTCAAAAAATTCTTAAATCCACCTATAGTTAGCTGTGAATACTGTGGCGTGAAATTTTCAGCCAGTCACTATATCGTATGTGACATCAGTGATTCCATCAGATCCTCAGAAAAATTTGACGAACAGCTTTTCGCCTTCTTTGAATTAATTCACGGCATGGCTCCTCCCTCAAACTTGGATGAAAATATTTTTTATAAAGAAATAATCAGTTTTGTTTTTCATACGATGAAGCAAAAAAAAATAGAACTACCTGAAGAAACTGAAAAATATTGCAGAGCATATTTGCACCACGGCGACCTATCAAAGCAAAATACGCTGTATTCATCCAATCACGAAATAAAAATTATTGATTGGGAGTATGCCAGCCCAGGATGGCCATTTAACGACATATGGCATTATTATTTGAGTTCAGTAAAAATATGCAATCCATCCGAAATGCACAAAGCTAGAAAAATAGTCCTAAGATTAAAAAAAATCATTCAACTTATAAACCAAGATCAATTCAGCAGAACTCAGCTGGAGTTCTTCAACTTATGCTCACTATACTCATTTTTTAAAAAGAACAGGTCGGATGAAGAAAAGATTAGGCTTTTTGTTTCAAATCATATGGATTCTCTGTTTATGCATAACAACTCAATGAACAAATAGGACAACCCAGCGAATAAGAGGCTTAGCCATAACACAGTAGACCATAAATCCTATTATGCTTAAAGTAATTCAGTAATCAATTTATCGTAGAAAGCCAATGTTTTTCTTGCACATTCCTCCCAAGTACGTCCAGAGGCATAACTCAGTCCATTCTGCCTAATTTTTTCATACAGCTGGCTATCTTCAAGGATTCGAGCGATCCCAACTGAAATATCTTTGGGATTATTAGGATTGCAGTACGCAAGCAACCCTCCTGTTGATTCCCTGAGAGAAGCTATATCCGATACGAGAGCTGGAGTTCCACATTTCATAGCCTCCAATGGCGGCGAAGCCCAACCTTCATAAAAAGTAGGAAATATGAAAAGTTCAGCCATATTGTATAAGATTGCAAGGTCTTCAGATTCGGGTTGGATGTAGTCAACAAAAATAACGTTCTCCGAAACA
>CAZXAC010000039.1:0-15535 GCA_964638335.1 uncultured Lentisphaera sp.
ATCCTTGAGTTCTCAGGATTCATGGGATCCGGAATAGAAACATATACCGAAGTGGCCGCACCCCAGGGAAGTTCAAAAAGCTCGTCTGCCGACTCAATATTTGTAAAAATAACGGTGCTGTCAAAATCATACTTATCGAAAGAGTATATTCCGGCAATCTCAAATTCGGAGGGCAAATACACCTTATTTTGCACTGGTCTGAAACCATGTTCGGCATCGTATTCAACCATTTTAGTCAGCTTCGAAGGGGAATGCACCACAATCTTGTCACCAAGCCAAAGGCCAAATTCGGAACATATCTGACTGCTTATTAAAATCTGCCGCTCCGACAAATCAATAGAACCATATTTCAAATACTTTTTAATCGGAATAGCTTTATCCACAGTTGCCGGATCTATTCCTATGACAGTTTTGGGAACCAATTTGTCTTTATATTGCACTAGCACATTTTTATTAACAACCGGCGAAGCCTTGAATCCAAGAGATTCCGCTTCCTTAACAATCTCTGAGGGAGATTCAATATACCCTTTTCGTATATCGTGAATCTGTATATGAGCCATAGTGTTAAGGAGCTTGTTCTTGAATTCATCCGTGAAACCAGTCATCACGGCAATCACTATGATCAGAAGCCCCACACCCAGAGCAACGCCTACGGTTGATAGGCAGTTGATTAGAGAAGGAGCGTTCAATCTAGGCCGCAAATATCTCCAAGCAAGAAAAAAACTCGCGTTTAAGTCATTCATAATATATTTATCAGCCTCTTCCTTGAATACAATAAAAAAATGTTAGTAATCTACATTATCAGGTTTATCTTTTCCAGTCACAAAGAATCAATTATAAAAAGATAAAATCCGATGAAAATATTCTGTTACGACGGTTCTGTTGAAGGCATGCTGTCAGCCTTCCGTTCGGCAGACATCGAGGATAATGATTGTCCAGAATTTTTCAGACAAGAATCCTTCGCCCCTGATCTATTCTCAGTGCCAGTTGCGAAAATCGCAAGCAACAAAAATCACGCAGATGAATTTCTCAATAAGATAGAAATTGCCGCATCCAGGAATGCCGTCATAACGACGTTCAGAATATGGATGTCCGACAACGAAGTTAACGAAAACTCCCTGTATAGAGTACTCAGAAAATCCTTCAAGTACAACAAGGACATACTATCGGATAGAAGCGATCGTGATATTGAGCTAGTCTGCGATATATCATCGAAAGTTTCCAAAGAAATACATCGATTCAAAGGAATATTGCGATTTTCGCAGCTTGCCGATGGTAAATATTTTGCGAAATTCGCGCCGGAATACAACATAATATTGCCGCTGTCAAAACACTTCGCAGTCAGATTGGCTAAAGAAGAATGGATTATATATGACGAGAAACGGCTGATTGCCGTATTCTATAAAAATGGAGAAATGTCAATATCTCCCGCAGAAAAATCAGAAATATCAAAAATTGAGATTTTCGCAAAAGAAGAGGAAGAAATAAGAAAGCTTTGGAAGTTGTTCTTCGCCTCAATCTCAATACCGGAAAGAAAAAACTCAAAACTCCAGGCTAGATGCCTGCCAGAAAGATACTGGAAACAACTCATCGAGACCCGGTCATAAACTAATCTCAGAAACGACTGACGTATTTTTATTTTTTGTCCAAGACACTTCTAATCTTCAGTAAAAGTTCTCTCTCGGAAAATGGTTTCTGTATAAAATTAATTCCCTCCTTGATAAAACCTTTGTTGACTATCAGACTGTCCGCATATCCAGACATATATAACGCTTTTATTCGTGGATATTTGGGAAAAAGGGCGTTAAATAAATCGGCTCCTTTAATTCCCGGCATTATCACATCGGTGAACAGGAGATCAACCTCGCCTCCACACTTATCCAAAGCAGAAATAGCGGAAGATCCGTTATTCGCACAAATCACAGAATATCCGTATTTCTTTAAAATCGCCAACGTAACGTTTCTCACCTGCTCGTCATCTTCAACCAGAAGAATAGTTTCCCGTCCTCGCAGTTCTCTTGGTTCATCCGATGTAGTTTTTACTGAAACCGACTTCTCCTTCGTCATCGGAATATATATCCTGAACGTTGTTCCTTTGCCGGGTTCACTGTACACACCAATGCTGCCACCATGCTGTTTTATTATTCCATAAGATGTCGCCAACCCCAATCCCGTCCCTTTTTCGCTGCCTTTGGTAGTAAAAAACGGCTCAAAAAGATTGTCCAAGGTGTGCCTATCCATTCCATGACCAGTATCACTTATATTTACGAGCACGTATTCCCCTGAAGCTATTTCCGTTTTGTTTGCGATG
The DNA here is from genome assembly GCA_964638335.1 of uncultured Lentisphaera sp. GTDB lineage: Bacteria > Verrucomicrobiota > Lentisphaeria > Victivallales > GWF2-50-93 > DYMC01. Next base: position 2,312 of record CAZXAC010000039.1, read on the forward strand.
CAGCTTTCATTAAATTTCGTCAGAGATGTCTGTATAATCATCGTGCCTCCGTTCGGCATGGCATCCCTAGCATTTACTGCTATGTTCATAAAGACCTGCTCCATCTGACCAGTATCAGCTATAACTCGACAATCATCATGACATAATTTCAATTCTAAAACAATATCTTCGCCTATGATACGGCGCAAAAGTTTTTCAAAACCTAGTATGACCTGATTTACGTCTACAGAATGCATCTCTAGTGTCTGTTTACGGCTGAAAGCCAGCAATTGGCGAGTCAGCTCCCTAGCCCTTTTTCCAGCCTGAACAATCTGATCCAAAACCTCGTAATTCGGATCATCTTTTTTTGTAGAGGCAAGCAGTATCTCCCCATATCCAAGTATAACCAGAAGGATGTTATTAAAATCGTGCGCTACGCCGCTCGCCAAACGACCGACAGACTCCATTTTCTGAGCCTGTTGAAGTTGGGACTGAAGTTTGCGGCGCTCTGTTGTATCATTTATCAGAGCAAACATACCTATCAATTCACCCTTCGAGTTTCTTATAACAGTCCCGACCGATTCTCCAGTAAAGGTTTCTCCGTTCGCCCTACGATAAGCAAGCTCGAACGATTCAAAATCCGGACTCTTCTCCGGATCATACCATTTCAGTTCCATTCCCCTTGCCTCTTCCTGATTCGAAATAAGAAATTTCGCGTCTTTTCCAACAACATCCTTTGCCTTGTAACCAAAGATCTTTTCAAATGAAGGATTTACCCTTACGATCCTATAGTTGGGGTCAGCGTAAATGAGTGCGTGTGGAAGAGTGTCGAATATTTGTTGCAGTTGTCGATGTTGGTCCTTCAATTTTTCTTCGTTTTCGCTCAGACTTTCGTTTGCGCGAGCTAGATGTTCAGTTTCAACCGCCATCTGTTTTCGCAACAATATGATTACAACAAAACTCAGAGCAAGTCCACCCGCTATCACTATTATAACGTACAGCAAGTAGTCAGGCAGAACCACCCTTGGGGGTCTTTCCATCCATCTTTCCAGCGTAAGATAATATACCGAACCTGACCTGGATTTCATAAACTTCAGATTACGATCTATCGCAGCCAAAATATCGGAATTTTTGTTTTCAGCAGTGGCAAAGTACAAGGACACAGGATTGAATACTATCGCCGTCTTTTCGAGACCGTATTCTTTGCAAAAGTAGTCTCCAAAAAATTGATTGGATATGACGGCATCAACAATACCGTCCGAAGCCATTGAAAATGCTTCCTCATAAGAATTTGCTCCCACGATCTCGAGATTGTAGCCAAACCCTCTTATCATCTGCTCAACTACGGAATGTTGAATGGATCCTTTCAGGAGAGCGACTTTTCCGCCGTTAAGCTCGGACAGCTTCTTTACCGGACTTTTTCTTCTCGCATAAACATGAGACCAACTTTCTATCACATTTTCCTTGTGAAAATCTAAAAACTCGTCGCGCTCAGGTGAAAAAGCAATGTCTGGCATCAAATCTATATGCCCCTCTTTGAGAGCCTTCAAGCATTGATCCCATTCTCCCGGAACATAAATCAACTGCCATTTCTCCCTGCGGGCAATTTCCTCCAAAATCTTTGGAAATATCCCTGCGGCATGCCCATTTTCATCAGTAAAAATTTGGGGCTTATTTTCATACAATCCTACTCTCAGAACGCGAAGGACAGAATTATTTTCGGCTTTGGTGGCGGCAGGGTCAAGACCAGGAAGTTTTTCCAAATTTTCAGCAAAACCGCTAAAACCTGAAGAAAAAAAGATTATGAAAAGCTGGAAAATAAAGAAAACTGAAAGAAGATCCCCGCCTATGCAAGAAATTTTAATTTCCTTACACATGGATTAGAACCGTCCCTTGTTTTTGATTTGTATAGAAAATATCTAAGAGTCGAAACAGTACGTAAATAAAAGGACAACGGAAGAAACCCAAAAACAAAATCTTTATTAAATAATAAATAAAACCTCACGCTAATACTCAAAGTTAACGGATATTTTTAATTTTTCAAGTTCGGACTGAATTTTTATCGATATTTTTCCTTTAATTGGAATTTTATTTCCTTATGAAGAAAAAAGGCATGGGCAATTAGTCTAGGAGTGTCCGCCAAACACAAATCCGGCAACAATCCCAAAACGCATTATCGCGATTTTCGCAAATTCCTTTATGCGTGATAGAGTTAGAAAATTATAAAAAGAATCGATGAAATTATCTGACATAATATTGATTGTTTCAGAATATCTTTCCGGGGAAATACCCGAGCCGGATCTTTCAGCGAAGTATATTGTGAGCGAGGTACTTGGCGTAAAGATCCCAGAACTTGTTTTTATGGGAGACAGGGAAATCTCGGATTACACTTTCAAAAAGATTTTAAAACTCGCCAAACGTAGAGCCAAAAATGAACCACTGCAGTACATTTTTGGCAAAGCGTATTTCAGGAATCTATCTTTGAAGGTTGGGAATGGAGTTCTTGTTCCACGTCCAGAAACAGAGACTTTGGTGGAAATCGCGCTAAGAGAGACTCCGGCAAATGCGTCAATCTGCGAAATCGGTTGCGGTTCCGGAGCCATATCGCTAGCCTTTGCCTCCGAGCGACCCGATTCTAAAGTTTTCGCATCAGAGATATCCTCATCAGCAATAAAATATGCGAGGAAAAACAAAAAAGGATTGCTCATAAAAAATGCTTTTTTCTACAATGGCGATCTCTTCGCCCCCTTCTCCGGAAAGAAATTCCATGCGATTCTAGCAAATTTACCATATGTCACCAGCGCCGAGATGAAAAAACTTCCAAGGGAAATCAGCGATCACGAGCCTCATCTGGCTTTGGACGGAGGGAAAGGCGGAATTGATATTGTAAAAAGATTTTTCGTTGAAGCGCCAAAATATGCGATAGAAAATGCTTTCATCATCGCCGAAGTCTCTCCTCCTCAAACTACAAAGCTCAAAAAGTTTTTGGCCAAAGACATAGCCTATAGCAATCTCCACATATTAAAGGATCTCTGTGGAAGAAAACGATTCATAACAGCAAGGCTCAATCAGAGCAATTAGGTTCCGCGAAAATCAAATAGAATTAGACACACGCCTCTGGGGTTCAAAACAAAATCTTTCCATAGGGGTTTGCTAAATTCTTTATCAAAACTTATAGTACGACGAACCGGAGGGTTTTACAATGAGGATTACAGAATCATCGCGATCAGGAAAAGACCCTAATTTTGATAAAAAAAATCAGCCTGGACGATTAAAGAAAGATAAAGAACTTTCTAGTAAAAAAGTTTTGATTGTGTTTATCCCGTTGATACTTTTAATCCTCATTGTGGCCGTATATAAAGTTTCAAATACAAAACATAATACTCCCGCCTTAAATAAAATCGCAAAAAATAGCTCAACGCTAGATGATATTGTTCGGGATCCTGAAAAAAAACAACCTACTGCGGACTCAACAGATAAGACAGTTAATCCTTTAAAATCACCTAAAGAAATTGTGATAGCTGAAAACGGCTCGGCAAAAATACCGATAATAGTATATGAAGAAGCCCCTCCCCGCACAAGACAATCCGCTGAAGATCTCGCTAATTATATCGAAAAAATATGTGGTTCCCGGCCTAATATAATTTACAAAAAACCAGAGCCTTTGCCGCCAAACGCCATCTGGATAGGATATCAAGCAGATCTAAAAATACTTTTCCCTAACACCGATTTTGAATTTAAATATCCTGAGGAGATTCTCATTACCTCCAATGGAGACAATCTCGTTATAGCGGGAAGAGATCGTTGGGAGCCCGCGCTTATGAATGCGAAAGGAAGACATACTGACATCACTGGCAGACAACAGGAATATGGGACGGCAAACGCCGTCTACACATTTATTCAGGATTATCTGAAAGTAAGATGGTTTTATCCCGGAGATCTTGGAGAAGACATAATCAAGGAAAATGATATAAGATTGGGCTCTTTCGAGCACAGATACCACCCGCAAATTCGTGGTCGAATTGGAATCTTTCCAAAATTATCTCTTGGAGTTTTCAAGGAAAATCCCGCGCATTTGTGGGCACGATATCAGAGACTACAACTGGATTCTTTTAATTTGACTGGCGGACATGCTTTCGGCGACTGGTGGAATAAATATTCCAAAGATCATCCTGAATACTTTGCCCTTCAACCCGATGGCAGCCGAAGCGGATTCCCAAGCCCCAGCACGGCAAAACTTTGCAATTCCAATCCTGCGGTATGGGATCAGTGGCTGAAAGAAGTTGAAGAACAACTTAAGAATGATCCGGGGGAATATGTCTTTAATGCTTCTCCCAACGATAGCTGGAGTTCAGGTCATTGCGTATGCGATAAATGCCGGGCATGGGACAATCCTAAAGGAGAAATTGTCACGTATATGTGGAAGGGTAAACGGGAAGACCGGCCAGCCCTGAGCGATGCTCAGGTGATTTTCGCCAACACTCTGGCAAGAATGCTAAAAAAACGCTATCCTGACAAAGAACTTTACGTACAGCTTCACGCCTATGGATTGTCTAGACCGCCTCCAGTAGAAGCTGTTCCAGATGAGAATGTTGTAATATCCAGCGTAGCCAACTTCCATCTCACTGGAGAAGAATCCAGACCTACACACATGAGACAATTCGAAGAATGGTCTAAAAAAGCTAAACTGATGGGCTGGCGCCCTAACATAGGAAATCCTGCGGGACTTTCCTGGGGAATGCCGGATGTCGATATGACTCAGGCGGGAGAAGATTTCCGTTTTGTCGCGAAGAACAAATGCATCTCGCTTTATTTTGATATGCTATGGGGACATTGGTCAACCCAGGGACCGTACTATTACATAATAGCTCAACTCGCTTGGAATCCGTATTTGGACGTTGATACTGTGATGGACGACTATTACACTAGGGCATTCGGTCCAGCATCGCAGGATTTGAAAGAGTACTGGGAACTAATGGAAAAAACTCGTCATGATTTTGTAGCAAAAATCCCAAATAAATATCGGGTTTACGGCATATATGCCGCATACAACGACGCATTCTTTGAAAAAGCGGAATCTCTTCTAGATGAGGCCAACGTAAAACTCGCGAATTCTGAAGAGAAATATAAAGCTAGGGTTGATTTTGTCAGGAAAGGCTTTGAATTTACCCGCCTAGTGGTTGAAACCAGAGCTTTAATGCAAAAATTCGAAGAGGGCAAGATGATGGACTCCATAATAGCGGACAAAGTTAAGCAAAATTGGGAAAGGGCAGCCAAGATGAGGAAAGAATTTCCTAAATTCGCCATAAATTTTAATGCCGTCTTTTATGAGATTGACCACAAGCGCTCAATCGGAATGCACCCAGACAATCCACTTCAAGGCAAGGCAAAAAGAGAGTTTGAATCTCAAAAAGATCTTGACTGAATTTATACTGAGATACTGAGGCTAATCATAGAAGATTTGTAATTGAAATCTTTAGACTATTCTTTTTCTATTCTTCCTATTAGGCGCAGGAGTCCGTCAAGTATTGTCGCCGGATGCGGAGGACATCCGGGAATGAAGACGTCAACCGGAAAGAATTTTTCTACGCCCGCACAAGTTTCTGGATTTCCCATGAATATCCCTCCAGAAATAGCGCAGGCTCCAACGGCAATCACCAGCTTAGGCGAAGGCACGGCATCGTAGGTCTTTTTTATGGCAAGAGACATGTTGCCGCTAATCGGTCCAGTGACTAGAATTCCGTCGGCGTGGCGAGGTGACGCCACGAATTGTATGCCGAATCTACCGAGGTCCCATCCGATAGTTCCAAGAACGTTAGTATCAGCTTCGCAAGCGTTGCATCCTCCAGCGCATACCTGCCTCAACTTCAAGGATCTTCCAAAAAGCTCCTTTATCTTTTTATTCAACACGAATCCTTTGCTATTCACTTCGGAATTTATCTTAAGGTCACCACGAGAATTCGCGCACAGTGAATAATCATCAGAAAATTTAATTGTCTTATCGGGGCAAATCTTTTCACATTTCCCGCAAAAAATACAAGAGCCAATATCAATCGCGACAGATTTGCCTGATCTTTCTATACACGAAACCGGACAGAGCTCTAAACATTTCATGCACTGAGAACACTTGGGCTCAATTGACGGTCTGCCAGTAAAGCGCTCCGGCATAGGGAAATTGGGATCAGGAAATTTGAAGGTCCTGTATCCTTGTTTCATTCTTGACTTTAAGACTCTGATCATTTTTCGAATTTTCTCCGCTTTTACTTATCGTTAAAGGTCGAACCCGCAATAAGAAAGATTGAAACTTTTGTTGCACAAAGGGAAATTGTAAATGAGCTCATTTTTCATGGCGGCTTCAAGCCCGCTCCAGTTATGGAATGAAGGATCTACAACCTTATATCTCTTGAATTTCCCATTGGAATCCGTAATGGCCGCATGACAAATTTCCCCTCTCCATCCTTCGACAAGAGATAAAGCCAAACTGTCTGGAGGCAAAGCCAAAGATTTATGAGAAATAACAGCTCCAGATTTAAGGTCATCTAAATAACTCAATATTAGGGAGTAAGAGTTTTTCACCTCCATCCATCTTATAAAAGCCCTTGCGTATACATCTCCGCTTTCACAAACAGGCATCGACATCGCTGGAGATTTTCCGGACGGATGAGAGTAACGAATATCGCGAGAAAGCCCGCAAGCTCTGGCTGGCGGTCCCACAAGACCAAGCTGAATAGCCGTCTGTTCTCCAACAACGCCACAATTTTCAAACCTGTTCAAAACAGATGCAGTTTCAAAAAGCAGTTCAATCGCATCCTCCGCTTTAGCGAAAAATATCCGTATTCTCTTTATAAATTCTTTTATCATATCGCCGTCAAAGTCATATGCGCATCCACCAGGAACAATCGCCCTGCGACCAAATCTGTTGCCACATATAAAGGCGCTAAGATTGAGAAAATCGCCCCTTATCCTCCCACAGAAGGAGGATGTCGGAAGAAAGGCCACGTCGTTCGCAAGTGCGCCAAGATCGCCAATATGGTTGGCAATTCTTTCAAGCTCAAGAAGTATTGCCCTTATTGTCTTAGCTCTAGCCTGACACGGATTGCCCAAGAAAGCCTCCATCGTTTGAGCATGGGCAAGCATATGACCGATACTAGTGTCACCGGCTATTGTCTCTATAAGGTGATTTGTTTTTTTGTCAGGTCCGCCCTTAAGAGATTTTTCAATTCCCCTATGCTGAAATCCAAGCGCTATCTCGAGATTGAATACCACCTCTCCGTGGCATTGGAACCTAAAATGTCCCGGCTCAATGATACCGGCATGGACCGGACCAACCGCCACTTCATGAACGTCCTTTCCCTCAACTCGGTAAAAATCCGTAACGGCTGGGAGCAATTCTTCATCATTACTCCTCCCCCACGCGTCTCTATTTTCAAGATAAGAACGATGGAATCTTAAAGGTTTGAGCCATGGATGACCAACCGGAATAATACCGAATTGCTCCGCAATCTCCCTTTCAAAAAGACTGGCCTGAGGGCATTCCAAGGCCATAGAATTGAAAGTCTTGTCCACAGGCATAGAAAAGAGATTCAAGACTCCTCGCTTATCGTCGGAAATAATCGCAAGAACGCTAAAATTCCCCTCCTCGGACGGAACAGCGAACAGAGAAGACAACCTTAAGGCTCGCTCGGAACATAATTTGATTAGTGTATCGCGAAACTCAGCTTCCTTCAAGAGAGGAATCCTCGACAGCTGAATTGCTGACGAATTTTCAAGCTCAAGATATTTTTTTTCTTCTTTCATCATTTTAGAAAAGCTTCTTTTATGCCGTTGATAAATACTGCTACAGATTCCGGAATATATACACCTAGTCCAAATGTAATGACAAGAAGAACGAGTGGAGGCGCGATCATATACGCGGATTCGTGTATTTTAGTTTTTATTGTATCGTCAGCGCCAAATGCCATCTCTATAACTATTCTGGCCATTGAAGCAAATATTACTGCGACAAAAATCAAGGTCAGCAAAGCCGTCAGATACCTCGACTGCGCAATCATCTCCTTGAATATCAGGAATTCGCTTATGAAAAGGCCAAATGGTGGAGTTGCGGTGATCGCAAAAAAACCAGCCAACCAAAGAAATCCCGTAACCGGCATCATCTTCGAAAGGCCTTTTACGTCAGTATATCTTTTTGAGCCAAATGCGGAAAATATATTCCCGGACGTGAGAAACAACATTCCCTTCGAAAGAGAATGGCTTATCAGATGCAAAATCATTGCGAATATCCCCACGACACCAAGACCGAGAGCGATAGCGGAAAGCCCCATGTGTTCGACGCTAGAGTAGGCGAGCATCTTTTTGTAATCTCTTTGCCCAATCATCATAATTGCGGAAATAAAAGTGGATACGCACCCAAGAAGAATGAGAACATTCCCGCTGAAATCGCCTATGCCTGCTGCGTGGCAAATTTCCTGAGTCCTGTAAATCCCTAGAAAAGCGCAGTTCAGCAAAGCCCCAGACAGGAGAGCCGATATGAAAGCCGGCGATTCAGCATGAGCGGAAGGAAGCCAGCTGTGCATCGGAGCAAGTCCGGCTTTGGTGCCGTAGCCGACCACGAAAAACACAAAAGCGACCTTTATCCAATTAGGATCAAGTGTCAACACCTTAGACTTTATAGCATGAAATGATAACGTAACATTGGAGTCCGAACCTGGAAATGCGGCGAGTATGAAAATATTGCCGATAAGCGAAAAACCTATCCCGACCGAACATATCATCACATACTTCCACACCGCCTCCAGAGAACGATGATGACGATAATAATAGATTAATGGCGCGCTCGCAAAAGTTGTAGCTTCTATTCCAACCCACAAAAAACCAAAATCCCTCGAAGCGAAAACAAGCGTCATCGCTGAGCAAAAAAGCAACATGCAACTGACAAAAATATGACGAGGGGAATCTTGAAATATGAAGCCCTCCTCTTCATCCTTCGCGACACTGTCCTTGTGAGAACTGATATATCCAACAGAATATATCGAAGAAAGAAGAAAAAGAAGACTTGTAAGAGATAACATAAGCAGTCCGATTCCGTCAAAACCCAGCATAGAATCGGCCGCAGGACGAGCCCCACTGAAGAACAATAAAAAAAACGAAATGAGCAAGTGCAACGCTGAAACTGATATCAATACTGATGCTCGAATTAAAAAGCTTCTTATGAAAAAGCAAAAAAATCCTGCAACCGCCGGAACAATTATTAATATCAAAGGCATTTTCATGTTTTTGTTTTTACCGTTTCAGCTTCGGAAGCCAACAAATTATCAGTATCTATGTGGTCAAAAGCCCTGTTTATGTGAAAAGTAACGATACCGGCTATGAGGACGAAGCCAAGCAAATCCAGTATTATACCAAGCTCCACCAAAAAACCCTGTTCTATCATAAGTGATGCGCCTAATAAATATATGCCATTTTCAAAAACAACGTAGCCTATGACTTGGGTAAGAGCCTTAACCCTGGCAACAATCAAGAACAATCCCGTAAATATGGTGAATATCGCCGCCGGAACTCCTATCGGGGAGAGTATTTCCCGATTGAAGTTAATCCCTCTACAACAAATAAAAATAATTATCAAAGCCAGCAATCCGGTCAAAATAGACGCAGTATAACCGACGATCGGCTCCACCTCCCTTTTCGCCGAAACAGCACTCAAAGCCCTTCGAATAAGCCAAGGAAAAATAAATCCTTTAAGAAGCATAATTACCACACAGAACAATAAAGGAGCGAGCCCCATCGAATGCGTTAATGGAACTATGCTCGATATGATACCTTGGAAGGCCAGAAAGCTTACACACGCCAATATACGACTCGACGAGAGAAGCCCAAAATTTGAAATGAACATCATTATCATAAGAGCATCAAACAGTTCCGCGTTCATCGCCCACCTCCAAAAGAAATCATCAGAAGAGACATAGCTGAAAGAACTGCGGCAAATATCAACAGACGCTGCACTTTCTCGAAACGAAAACGCGCCATTATAGATTCAACAGTCCCTATCGCAAACGCCACCAAAAAAATACCGGATAGAAAAAGAGGAAGATCTATTAAAAGATTCCCAGTTTTAACAGGAAACAGCAACGTCACTATCATCGATGCGAAAAACCAAAGCTTCAGAGCCGATGCATATAAAATAAAAGCAAAATCCGGACCGCCGTAGTCAAGAACCATAACTTCATGTATCATCGTTAATTCCAAATGAGTATTTGGATCATCTACAGGCACTCTGCAATTTTCAGCCAGCATAACAATAAATAAAGCAACTGCGACAAGAAGCATATACGGGGAGAAAAACTGAACAGAAAGGTGTATGGCGGAAAACATCGTATTTAATGATGGAACTCGCGAAAAACAGGATATTGCTATAAAAGACAAAAAGAGCGCGGCTTCAGCGAAAAAAGCAAAAAAGGCCTCCCTGCTTGCACCCATCCCTTCAAAACTGGATCCCGTATCCATAGCCGCAATTATTACGAAAAATCTCGAAAGAGCGAAAAGGTATGCCACAAAAATGAAATCTCCAGCGAAAGAGACCGGAGAGGAAACTCCGCCAAATGGATAAAAGAACATTATCGCAGTAAGACATACCGACAAAGACAAGAGAGGCGAAACACGAAATACCCACGAAGTTGTCCTACTGTACAGCGTCCCCTTTTTCAACAACTTTGAGATATCATAATATTGCTGAAAAAGCGGCTGACCCTTGCGACCGGCATAAAATGCCTTTGTACGATTTATGAGCCCTGACAATAGCGGGGCAAGAGCAATCGCCGTCAGAAACGGAAGTTGATCAAAAATAAAATCGATCTTCTTATCCATATGTGAACGTCCAGGAAAGTAATGCCACTAGGGCGATTATCATTAAAAATATATATAGGTGTATTCCACCGGCCCCATCAAGTCTTATCAGGGCGGTTGAGAATCTCAACATACGCGAAATTACCGGCATATAAATGTATCTTTCAAAAAAATCTTTTATCTCAAAAGAAAAGATTGTCTTGTTGGGAAAAATTCCCCTAGTTTCCGGCCTTGAAACTTCGGGTCTGAGAACAGCATCAAAAAATCTTGCCATAGGATTTACAAACGAAGACGCCGTGTACTGCATTCTAGCGGTCGGTTTCGCGTAACCACAGTCCCAAGTACAAACAGATTCCTCCTTCATTTTTCTAGAGCCGAATCTCCTCAAAAATAATATGAGCATGAAGAAAACAAATAATATCAGGGAGGACAATGAGAGAATACTTAAAATCACCCTAATCTCATTAAAAGAGTTTTTCATATTATACATGGCGCTGCTGGACGAACGACAAAAAGTGCTCAGTATCGGCATCAATAAATCAACAAAAAGGAATGCGGAAAAACTTATTGAAACGCATATTATTGCAAGTAGGGCTTGAACAAAACACATGCTTCCAGGCGCCTCAAGAGCCGTTCGACAAGACTCAGAACGCGGCTCTCCAAGAAAAACAACCCCAAACACGGAAGTAAAACACATTAAAGCGAGAGCGCCTACGAGGGATAGAGAGACTATCACAAGGACAGAAATGATAAACAACAACATGCTCGACGAATATAAGCCAAATACAGCGGCAAGGTATATCAGAAATTCTCCGATAAAACCATTAAAAAATGGCAGCGAAGATATCGATGCGGAACCAACCAGAAAAGACAAACCACTAAGAGGCATTCTCTTTATTATACCTCCCATCTTGTCAATATCCCGACTGCCAACAGATTTTATAAAAGCCCCAGCGGAAAAGAACAAAAGAGATTTTGAAAGACAATGATTTAAAATATGCAAAACAGCGCCAGCAAAAGCGAAAATCGCAATCCGCCCCTCCCCCAAACTCAACGCTGTAAAACCAAGTCCGACACCAATCGCGATTATTCCTAAATTTTCCACACTGCAATACGCAAGAAGCTTCTTTATATCCTGCCTCGCAAGAGAATTTATAATCCCTGCCATAGCGGAAATAATTCCGATTGCGAGAATCGCTACAGCAAACCATACTGGGATATTTTCCAAAAGTGAGAAAGTCCTTAGTATTCCGTATATTCCAAGTTTTATCATAACCCCCGACATTAGAGCCGATATATGGCTAGGTGCCGCAGGATGCGCCCTAGGCAACCAAACATGCAATGGGACAAAGCCGGCTTTCGCCCCAAAACCAATCAGCGAAAATATCACTACGACCCCTGCAAAATCCTTTCCGATTAGAATATCAGAAAACTCCACAGAGCCGGAAATTTTCATCATCAGGAAAAATAAAATTATTATAAAAACATAACCAAAGTGCGATGCCGCAATATAAACCCATGAAGCATCACGAACGGCCTTTTCTCCATTCTCGAAATTCACAAGAATAAATGATGACAAGCTCATAAGCTCCCACGAAAACAAGAACAAAACAAGATTGGAAGAGGCCACGACCAAAGCCATCGAAATCGTCAAAAGACCGGAAAAGAAACAGAACCATCCGATATCCGAATGAGCAGATCGCATGTATGACATGGCATATAACGAACAAAGAAAGGAAATAAAGAAAATCAAAATCAGAAAAAACGCCGCGAGAGGATCTATCAAGATGGAAAAACTAAAAAATGGAATTCCCAACGAAAATCTGAATGTGTGAAGTCGTTCATTTATAATCGTGTCAAAAACTGGAAACGAAGTGAATATCAAAGCCCAAAGATTGCCCAAGACATGAAAAAGAAGGACAAGCTTTTTATTCTTGCCCGCCAAGACACAAAAACCCCCCGCAGCAAAGAGGATAGAAATCCCTATTAAAAAAAAGTTCATCTTAGTCTTTAATAAAAATGGAAAGCAAAGGAGAATAACGCCTACTGTCAAATTTTCAAGTGCTCCGTTTCAAATAACACCGAAAACGAGAAAAAAAACAGTAAGCATGACAGTTCTAACGGCGCAAACAAAGAGTAGCGAGTAGCGCTAGAAGAGGGAATTATATATACGGAAATCCCTATTCCTCTTCAGTCTGGGAAGCCTTGTAATTTTCTATGACAGTTCTCGCCACGTTTGACGGAACCATCTCATAACGGTCGAATTCCATCTCAAAACTCCCCTTGCCCTGAGTCATGCTGCGAAGCTCGCTGGCATATTTTGCCATTTCGGAAAGAGGCACTTCGGCACTAACAACTTCCATACCTTCTTCCACTCCAACACCAAGAATTCTGCCCCTCTTGTGG
>CAZXAC010000040.1:0-15435 GCA_964638335.1 uncultured Lentisphaera sp.
TATATACCGGACCATAAGTGTTGTTACAGCCAAATCCTTCTGCCCTTAAGGCTGCAATAATCGTTGACAGCGGAATATCCTTCATCGGGGCTGAGTCAAAAATCAGAACGAGGCAATAATATCCTTGGGGTTTCGCCAAACGGCCGCGCGACTGCACCCTGACTCCCTTGAGACGGGCAACGGTTTTTTCGATTTCAGCGGCACTCCTGTTGTAGGTGGCAATTAATTTCTTGAGACCCTTCAGCTGGTCGGCAAGGATCATCGCCTGGAAAGCGTTGCCGCGGTAATTGTGACATCTCAGTCCCTGGGGCGGAGGCGTCTTGGCTCCACCTTGGACCGCACCGTTCGGATAGCCGATATGCTTGGCGCGGAAAAGCCTGTCCGCGAGCACATCATCATTGGTAAGGCATATGCCGGATTCACCGGCGGAAACCGTCTTTGATTGCTGGAAGCTGAACGAACTTATGTCCCCCCAGGAACCTGCTCCTCGTCCGTTCCAGAATCCTCCCTGCATGTGCGCGCAATCTTCTATTACTTTCAGTTTGTGTTTTCTGGCTATTTTGATGATTTTGTCCAGGTCGGCCATTGATCCGTAGAGATGAACAGGAATGACCGCTTTTGTCTTTGGCGTGATAGCCTTCTCAAATTTTTCCGGATCCATGCAAAGAGTTGTCGGTTCAATATCCACAAATACCGGTTTCGCACCCACATCCCTTACTGCGGTGGCAGTCGCGATCCAGGTCAACGCTGGAACAATGACCTCATCACCTTTTCCAACGCCCAATGCAAGCAGTCCGCATTCAAGTGTCACAGTACCATTGACCATTATGATGCCATGTTTTGCGCCATGATACTTGGCGAACGCCTTTTCAAATTCCTGTTCCGAAGGACTGTTGAAAGACCATTTTCTGGACAGATACAGGTCCTTCAGCTTATTGGCCGTCTTATTCGAGATTGGGGGCCAAACGACCTTGTTGACACTGGTTTTGCTTACTGGTTTTCCACCGAGAAGTGCGAGCTTTGACATTTTTCACCTCGTTTTATTTTAGTTGCTGATTGCTGCCAATGATAATTTTTCTTTCAATGCGTATATCGTACTAGATCTTTTCAATTCATTCAATTGATATTAATTGCTTATTGTTAATGGATATTGCTTTATCTGGATTGGTTCGGGAGGATGTCTTTAAATCATGAACAATTTTTCGATTCATCGGAACTTGTCCCGGCGCATTTGAGTGCTGGGATCTTAGCCTGCTCGTTTCACGAAATATTTGGGCAGGATTCAACCGCTGCTGAATTGGCTCGGGCCAGGCGCAAGTCAGGTTGTAAATAAATGCAAATGAGCCTATACTAAACGAATGATAACTGGAAGGAATACGATCGAATCACCCAGAAGCATGGTCTTCCGTGCGAAAATTAACTCTAAGGCGAATAAAATAACAAATAATCGTGATTTATAGACAAGGTATTGGGACAGAATTCGTCTGGCCCAGTAATAAACAAATTATCCATCCTCTTCGGGGATGCCATTGAGGATCTTAAAACGGTGGAAACTATAGATTTTACTCCGGCGGTATACGAACATGCCGCAGCTTTTGTAGGGCGAACACCTTGGGAAGTCTCCCGGGACCCCGAACTCATGTTTGAAGGCCATCGCCGCGCGTATCTCGAATATCGTCATCAGGTCATCGTTGCAGGAATAGATATATACAATCTTGAGGCCGAGGCGTATGGCGCCGTTGTCGAACCTTGCGAGGGGAATGCACCTCCGGCCATACACCGCCCGTTGATTTCAAGCGCGGCAGAAGGGCTTGCTCTCAAAGTGTTCGATCCGTATTCTGCTGGACGGATTGCCCAGTCTATCGGTGTGGGCGTGCGGCTGAAAAAAGAGTTCCCTGATGCGAACGTAAGTGTTCCGGTTGCGGGCCCGTTCTCGATCGCGTTCAATCTACGTGGCATCTCCGATCTATGCTTGGACGCCGCCATGGAACCCGAAACGACAGCAAATATGCTCATGCATCTTGCCGAGAACCAGGCGGGCTTTTGCAAAGCGGTAACGTCGGCCGGGCTTGGCATCGCTTTTTTTGAATCTGCGGCAGCACCACCTATACTCTCGCCAGAAATATTCCGCGAAGTGGAACTACCTGCTCTCAAACGGATACTTGAGATCGCTGCCGAATGTGCCCGTCGCCCCGTGCCGTGCATCATGGGCGGCAACACGTATCCGCTGCTTGATGATCTCCTTTCCACTGGCACCGGCTTTCTAGTGTGCAATGTGGAGACGGATCAAGCAGCATTTGTAGATCGTGTATGGAAGACACATCCGCATGTAAAGGTACGCGTCAATATTGATTCTGGCAGTATAGCAGGGAGCGATACGGAGCGCATATACCGCGCGGTCGACCGGGCGTTATCCATCATTGGGGGACGTACGAACTGCGTGATGGGAAGCGGCGCATTGCCCTACGAAACGCCGCCACAAAATATTCGCCTGATCCGCGAATATCTTGCTGGCAAATGTGCATGACCTTTCAAGCTGTAGTTTATGAATATGCCAGGCCAGGGAAAATCGGTGCCATTCTATTCTTGGCAAGCATGTGCACCGCAATGGCTTCGTCCTGCTTGGCGATTGGATTATACTTTATTGCGGACTCGTAAAGGTCCAGATTTTCTCTGAAGATCTTGATAAACTAAAAAAAAGAGAGGACTACTTCTTATATCGGGAATACCAGTTTGAGAATGCCGAGGGGCATGAGAATCCAAGTTCACTGGCGATCTGTTTCTGCAGGAATCCCGCCTTGAGCATTTCCGCCACTTTCTTAAGCCTGTGCTTGTTTATGCAGTCATGTACGTTCTGTCCCGTGTATTTTTTGAAAAGTCTGAAGAAATGGAATTTACTATACCCTGCGATTCTCGCGAGACCCTCCACCGTCATTGCCTTGCCGGAGCTGTTGGATATGTGCTGATGTATGGCGCGTATGACCTTGATCTGATGATTTTCGTCGTTCGGTTCGGCTGCCTTGCCTGATATGTCCTGCTCTATCATTTCAAGAAACAGCAATTCAAGCATGGCAAGGATTTTCTTTTTTTTCAGTTCCGGGGGCAGGCAGGATTTTTTCACGTTGTCCCATCCAGTGCAGAAAAAGTTCCTATGAATATCTTCCTCGAAGGTCATTTCAACCTTTTCGGTATTCCGGATGCTTCCGTTTCTTATGTGATGGATGCGGGCAATCGTGTGGCTTTTAAGAAAGAAGATCCAGAGATGTATCGAATCTTTGGTTTCAGGAGAGTAGAGTCTGTCATGTTTCTCGTACGAATCGAAAAGAAATATTGTTCCGGGAATGGCGGAATATGTTTCCTCGTTAAGGCTGTTGAGAGATTTTCCCTCCAATACCGCCAATATTTCTCTTGTCGTGTGACTGTCTGTGTGCCCCGCCAACCATTCGGCATGGGCATTATTTTTTATTGGCGCACAATCCGGCTTAAAAAGAGTCGAAATAATACGCCATTTCCCTCTTGATGAAAGAATCAATCGCTGTTTTTCTGATAGAAGTCTTTTTCCCATATTAGATCCTTAAAAATAGCAACTTCAATAAACTTTAAGCAATTTACATCAATTGAATGCTATCGCAAACACATTTACATTCCGCAAACATAAAAAGAAATTACAACAGGTCGAACGAAATATATTCAAAACCAGATGCAAGGAGAAGAAATGAGCAGGAAAATAGGAGCACAGCTTTATTCTGTTAGAAATGAACTCAAAAATGATTTTGAGGGGGTAATTGCGAAAATCGCAGAAATGGGTTATCAAGGAGTCGAACTTGCTGGCCTTCCTGAAGGAGTTACCCCACAAAGCGCGGTAAAAATTATAAAATCCCTCAATCTCGGTGTTTCCGGTGGACATATGCAATTGCCAGTAGGCGAAAACAAGAACAAAATCATTGACGATGCCAAGGCCCTTGGATTTTCTACGATAATATCCGGAAAGAAAGCTGATGATTTCAAGAACGTTGATCTCATAAAAAAACCTGTGACATTTTTAACGAGGCATCTGTAAACGTGAAATCCGCAGGACTCAGGCTGGCAATACACAACCATTGGTGGGAGTTTGGAAACATTGACGGCAAACTCATATTCAACATAATGCTTGAAAACCTAGATCCAGAACTGAGCTTTGAGGTTGATACCTACTGGGTGAAGACAGCTGGATGCGATCCGGTTGCGGTGCTAAAATCCCTTGACAAAAGAGTTCCCCTCATCCATATCAAGGATGGCCCATGCATAAGAACTGAACCTATGGTGGCGCTCGGCACCGGATCTATGGACATTCCGTCAATAGCCAAAGCGGCGGAAAACGCGGAATGGCTCATAGTTGAACTCGACAGGTGCGCGACGGACATGCTTACCGCCATGAAGGAAAGTATCACATACATGAAAACAGTAGTCAAATAACAGTTTGATATCTAACATTAAGAAATAAAAAGGAGAAAGAGTTATGAAAGGAACGTTCAGATTCTCGTTCGGCCCGTGGAACATTCATGAAGGAGCCGACCCATTCGGTCCTACTGTGAGGGACAGCATTTCATTCGGCAGGAAACTTGAAATGTACAAGAAGCTCGGTTTTGACGGAGTGCAGTTCCATGATGACGACGCAGTTCCGAACATGAACAAGATGTCGGAGCCCGCCATCAGGAAGGAAGCCGCCAAGGTCAAGAAGATGCTTGACAAGCACGGGCTTACCGCTGAATTCGTCGCACCGAGGCTTTGGGAAGATCCCAGGACGATAGACGGAGGATATACTTCAAACAGTCCCGAATGCAGAAAGTACGCGATTGAAAGATCTAAGAGAACAATAGACATAGCCAATGAACTAGGCACGGAAAACATCGTCCTCTGGTTGGCGAGGGAAGGCACATATGTCCGTGAATCTAAAGACTCGGTGGAATCGGTAAAGAAAATTGCCGAGGCTGTTCAGGCTATGCTGGATTATGACAGCGGAATAAGGATCATGATTGAATCCAAGCCGAACGAACCAATGGACCATACATATATTCCTACAATTGGCCATGCGATAGGCCTCGGAATGATGACCAGCGATCCGGACAGGGTCGGATGCCTTATTGAAAGCGCGCATGCGATTCTCGCAGGCCTTGATCCGTCGGATGAAATGGGATATGCACTAGCCCACGGGAAACTCTGGGGAGTGCATCTCAACGACCAGAACGGACTTAAGTTTGACCAGGACAAGACGTTTGGGGCGGTTGATCTGCGCAGAGCTCTGAACCAAGTTAGGATTCTAGACCGTCACGGTTACGGTAATAACGGCGAATGGGTAGGACTTGATGTCAAGGCGATGAGGACCCAGAAGGTTCAGTCCTCATCCAAACATCTCCGCAACAGCAGGGAGATTTTCATGAAGCTTCTGAAGATCAGCAGATCCCTTGATGACAAGGCGATGGCGAAGATGATAAATGACAGGGACTACGAGGAACTCGAGCTCTACGTAATAAACAAAATGATTGGATGATAAGTGCGCGTTTCGGAAATTTGTCCGGAAACTTCGCCCGGATTGTTAAAAAGATATTGGAGGGTTTCATAAAATCATGAAAAGAAAATTAAGGCTTGGAATGGTGGGAGGAGGATCCGGTGCCTTCATAGGGGCCGTGCATCGCATGGCGGCCGTGCTTGACAATGAGTTCGAGCTGGTCGCTGGAGCATTCAGTTCCGACCCGGCAAGATCGTTTGCCTCGGGTGAAGAATTGGGACTTCCGAAAAACAGAGTCTATGGTTCCTACACGGAGATGTTTGAAAAAGAAAAGGCTCTGCCGGAGAACGAAAGAATTGACGCCGTATCAATTGTCACACCGAACAATATGCACTTCGCGCCGGCAATGGCCGCTATCGGTGCCGGAATTGATGTGATATGCGACAAACCGCTTTGCATGACTCAGGCCGAAGCCGTTAAATTACGCGATGCCGTAAGGAAGAGCGGGCTCGTCTTTGCGCTCACTCATAACTACACTGGATATCCCATGGTGAAGGAAGCACGCGAAGCGGTTCGTTCAGGAAAGCTCGGCAAGATACGCAAGATAGTTGTCGAGTATCCGCAGGGCTGGCTTTCCACCCCTCTGGAAGCACAGTCGCAGAAGCAGGCTTCGTGGAGGGTTGACCCTGCCCGCGCAGGCTCGAGCTGCTGCATGGGTGACATAGGTTCACATGCTGAAAATCTCGCCGAATACATAACTGGCCTCAAGATCAGCGAACTTTGCGCGGACCTCACCACGTTCGTGAAAGGCCGCCTGCTTGACGACGACGGAAACGTGCTCCTGCGTTTCGAAAACGGAGCGCGGGGTGTGCTCTACGCGAGCCAGATTTCAGTAGGCGAAGAAAATTCCCTGCATATACGCGTGTATGGAGAAAAAGGTGGCCTTGAATGGGATCAAATGGAACCCAACACCCTGAAAATGAAATGGGGCGACAGGCCGGCTGAACTTGTCAGGACAGGCGTTGGAAACTTGTCAGCTTCCGCAAGGTGGGCGACGCGTTTGCCCGCAGGTCATCCGGAAGGATTCCTCGAAGCGTTTGCCAATATATACCGTAATTTTGCCAAGGCGGTCAGGAAACGCCGCTGGGGAACCCCGACACAGCCTGAACAGCTTGATTTCCCGACGATAGACGATGGTGTCCGTGGAATGTCCTTCATTGAAACTGTTGTCGCGAGCGCAAAGGCCGGATCCGTTTGGAAAAAAATGCCACGATGAGCCGATTGCAAAATATGAATTTTAAAGGAGGGCTGGTTTTCTTACCCGCCGTTTATTTTGAAATTAGCTCCAATGGGAATATTTTGAATACCAAAGACAAATGATAAACTAGGAGAATTCCACAATGTCTAGATTGGTAACAATGTTTACGGGTCAGTGGGCTGACATTCCGTTTGAAAAGCTTTGCAAGATTATGAGCGAAATTGGTTTTGATGGTTTGGAACTCGCGTGCTGGGGCGATCACTTCGAAGTTGAGAAGGCCGACCAGGCATATTGCAAGGCCAAACTGGCCGTTCTTTACAAGCACAAGCTTAAAGTTTTTGCGATATCTTCACATCTGGTCGGACAGGCCGTCTGCGATCTGATTGATGAACGCCACAAGAGAATTCTTCCTCCTGAAATATGGGGAGACGGAGATCCTGAAGGCGTCAGGTGCCGCGCCGCCAAGAGGATGATCGAAGCTGGTCGCGCCGCAAAGCGTCTCGGAGCAGGGGTGGTGAACGGATTCACCGGCAGCAGCATATGGCATCTGCTTTATTCATTCCCTCCTGTGGACGCCGGAGCCATCAAAAAAGGATATGAAGATTTCGCATCAAGATGGATTCCGATACTTGATGAATACAAGAAGCTGGGAGTGAAATTCGCGCTGGAGGTACATCCGACTGAAATTGCGTTTGACATTGCTTCCGCGAGACGCGCACTAGAGGCCGTTGGCAATCATCCGGCTTTCGGTTTCAACTTCGATCCGAGCCACTTCGGATACCAGGGCGTTGACTATGTCCGCTTCATCGAAAGCTTCCCGGACAGGATATTCCATGTGCACATGAAGGATGTATGGTGGAGCGACAAACCCCGCGAAGTCGGAGTTTTCGGTGGACATGTCGAATTCGGGGATCCGTCAAGATTCTGGAATTTCCGTTCTCTCGGCAGAGGCAGGATATGTTTTGAGGAGATCATCCGTGCATTGAACAATGCCGGTTACCGCGGACCCTTGTCGGTGGAATGGGAAGACAGCGGAATGGACAGGATGCACGGGGCGAAGGAGTCCTGTGAATTTGTCCGCAGGATTGATTTCGAACCCTCAAGTCTGATTTTTGACGCCGCGTTTGAGAAGAAAAACAAGTAAAAAAAGGGGAGCTAATCCGTGAGGTCTGGAATTACAGCAGGCGGAAACTGGATAATTGATATCATCAAATTTATCGACGGCTATCCGCATGAAGGCAACCTGTCAAACATATTGAGGACCGAAGAGCCCACCAATGGTGGGTGTCCTTACAACGTCCTGCTCGATATCGCAAAGCTTGGCGCGGATCTGCCCCTGCAGGCCGTCGGAGCCCTCGGAGACGATGAGCACGCGGATCTCATTCTTGAAGATTGCAGACAGCACGGAATATGCACGTCCCTCCTCAGTAAAAGAAAAGGACAGTCAACTTCATATACCGATGTATTCACTGTCATGTCCGGAGGACAGAGGACCTTCTTCCATGCAAGGGGCGCAAATGCGACGCTAGATGTGGATGACTTTAAAATAGACGAAATCAGAGGAGCAATCTGCCTCGTCGGATATCTTCTCCTTCTCGACAGATTGGACATGGCCGACAAGAAATTCGGTACAAGGGCCGCAAGACTGCTTTCGATGCTCAAGGATTCGGGGATCGAGACCGCTGTTGATGTTGTTAGTGAAAACAGCGAGAGGTTCACTGGAATTGTTGTGCCTTCGCTGAAATACACTGACTATCTGATATTCAATGAGGTCGAAGCTGGAAAAGTGCTGGGCAAGCCATTGAGGAAACGTGACGGGAGCATAAAGTTCAAAGATGCCTCCGAAGCATCAGAAAGGCTTCTCAGAATGGGTGTCGGCAAAATGGTCGTCATACATTTTCCGGAAGGAGCTGTAGCGACAGTTAGAGAGAAAGGGAAAATCATTGGTGAATCAGTGAAATCTCTCAAGCTTCCGCATGGATTTATAAAGGGAACCGTAGGCGCGGGCGATGCGTTTTGCGCCGGATGTCTATTTGGAATAAGCGAAGGAAGGCCTCTCGCGGAAATCTTGAAACTTGCGACCGGTGTTGCGGCGGCATCCCTATCCGATCCTACCGCATCGAAGGGGATAAAATCCATAGCTCAGGTGAACGAGCTTATTGACAAGCATCAATGGAACTGACCTGTATAATTGCATTTGACGTTTGAATCCGCTTTTGTATTTTCTCTCAACGATTTTTCAATTAAATATTCATGGTTTATATAAGCAGTCGTTTGAACCGCAAAATCTAGCTTTATCGTGCGAAGCAAAAGTTGAAATGATGGATTTTTGGGGAATATTCAGAGACGAAGAGGAGAATCAACGATGCAGAAATTTTCACCGCTAAGCCGGGATTTAATCGAAAAATATATTGCGAAATTCGCAATTAAATCGCTGTCTGGAGCAAGTATAAGGGAAATAGTAAGGCTAGCATTGTCATTGGAGAAAGAAGGCGGAATTCATTTCATCCACATGGAAATGGGAGTTCCAGGGCTTCCCCCAAATCAGTACGGAATAAACGCCCAGATAGAGGCTCTCAAAAAAGGCGTCGCGGCGAAATATCCCCATATCGAAGGAATCCCTGAACTGAAAACTGAAATTGCGAAATTCGCAAAACTCTTCATGGATGTGGAGGTAAAAGCGGAAAACTGTTTCCCCACTGTTGGCTCGATGCAGGGAGCTTTTGCCGTATTCATGACAATTTCAAAGAGAAAAAAAGGACAAAGGACCTTGTTCATAGATCCTGGATTTCCCGTTCAGAAGCAACAGCACAGGGTTCTGGGGCTGGATTATGAAAGTTTTGATGTTCACGCGTTCAGGGGAAGAAAGCTGAAACCAAAGCTTGAATCCTACATGAAGGACGGGAAAATATCCTCTCTGATATATTCATCCCCCAACAATCCCTCATGGATAGCCTTCACCGATGATGAGCTCAAGACAATAGGCGAACTTTGCGAAAAATACGACGTAACGGCAATCGAAGATCTCGCGTATTTCGCAATGGATTTCAGAAAAGATTATTCAAAGCCCGGTGAAGCCCCGTTTCAGCCAAGCGTCGCAAAATATACTGACAACTACGTAATTCTAATATCGAGTTCGAAGGTTTTTAGTTATGCCGGAGAAAGGATAGCCGCAATGATAGTGTCTGAAAAACTGGCTAAGAGGAATTTTGAAGGATTGAAAGAATATTTTGGAACCGAAAATTTCGGGCACGCCCTCGTGTATGGAGCACTCTACAGTCTCTCTTCTGGTACAGGACATTCCTCCCAGTATGCCCTCGCGGAAATGTTGAAATCCGCAAACCGCGGAGATGACTTCATGTCCCCAGTGAAGGAATATGGGAGAAGGGCGAAGAAAATGAAGGATATCTTCCTAAGCAACGGGTTCAGGCTGATATACGACAAGGACGGAGAAGAACCCCTTGCCGACGGATTTTACTTCACAATAGCCTACCCCGGAATGGATTCGGAAAAATTGCTGCGGGAGCTTCTGCGGTACGGCGTCAGCGCGATTTCCCTCGGAATAACCGGGAGCCACAGTTCTGAAGGAATACGCGCTTGCGTTTCCCTTTCGGACGATCTGAGCATATCCGAACTTGAAGTCAGGATGAAAATCTTCAGTCATGAACACAAGAGATAATTTTCTTCGCCTAATATTAAAACGGAGAAATTTTCAAATATGTTTACAAAGGACAGAAATTCGGTGTTGCCTCCATTGCTGGCGACACAGTTTTTGGGTGTTTTCAACGACCATGCCTACAAGACCGCTGCGATTTTCGCAATAATAGGAGCTTCAGGCGATTACTCCCGCAATGCCGCCTTTCTTGCGATGATAACTTTCGTCTACGCTCTTCCTTTCATTGTCTTTCCAAGTCCTGCCGGATATTTCGCCGACAGATTTTCCAAGCGCAACGTGATAGTGGTTACGAAAGTTGCTGAACTGCTGATAATGCTTCTTGCTGTCGTCGCATTTGCGAAATTCGCAGAATGGGGGATGGGAGCTCTCATATTTGTCATGTTTTTGATGTCCGCACAGAGCAGTTTCTTCAGTCCGGCATACAACGGTGTCATTCCAGAGTTATTCTCGGAGAAAAAAATATCAAGAGTGAATGGAATGTCAGGAATGCTTACTATGCTTTCCGTCCTGCTCGGGATGGGGCTCGGGGGATTGGTAAAGTCGATCGCCGGGGACAGGCTTGTCTGGTGCGGGGTGTTCTGCGCTTCGATATCATTTATCGGAATGGTTGCAGCGTTCATGGTGGAGCCCGTTCCATCATTGTCCTCCGAAAGAAGATGGACTTGGAGATGGTTCTCGGATTTCTACAAGAGCATTAGATATGTAAGCTCGATAAAGCCTCTTTTTCTTTGTGCGCTAGGCGATGCGTATTTCGCAGCTGTCGGGATAGCATTCCAATCAATACTGCTGATCTATGGCAAGTTTTCCCTCGGACTGATGAAGGTGGGAGAGCTTGTTCTTCTGCAATTAGTGAGCGGGCTCGGCATAGGCATAGGATGTTACTTGGCAGGAAGGATTTCAGGTAGGAAAGTTGAACTCGGACTAGTTCCGTATGGTGCGGCCGGAATTTTCATTTTCATGCTGTTGATACTGATTCCAGGACCATCCTTGCAGATAGGTGGGATTATGGTTTTTCCATTGTTGACCTTCCTATTGCTACTGTCCGGAATTTCAGGCGGATTTTTTATAGTTCCTCTGAGGGCATACATACAGCAAAAGAGTTCGTCCAGCCGCAGGGGCGAGATAATAGCCAGCACAAACGTCCTGTCTTTCATATCCATAGCCCTCGGAGGTATAATTCTTTTTCTTTTGACCTCCGGAGTTTCGGAGGCAGAAAAGGGTTCTCTTGCCGGAGTAGAAAGATTGCGCCTTTTTGCGACGACTGTAAGTCCCGAGGTTCTTATAGGAATGATATCAGTTCTTACACTGGCCGCTCTTGTGTGGGCCTGCAGGATTCTTCCCCAATTCATGGTGCGATGCGCGGTTGTTACGTTGACAAATATCCTCTACAAGCTTCGCATAGAGGGGGATGAAAATATTCCCGAGACGGGCCCTGCTCTCTTAGTTGCAAATCATGTTTCATTTGTTGATGGACTCCTAGTCAGCGCCGCTTCATCGCGTATCGTGCGTTTCATGATGCACCAGGACTATTACCGCCATCCCATATTCCATTATTTTGTAAAATGGGCAGGCTTCATAGAGGTCCCGGACGGACACAGGACAGGAGCGGTGAAGACAATGATTGAAAGGGCTCGGGAGGCGTTGAGGAACGGGGACGTAGTATGCATATTCCCAGAGGGACGTCTTACGCGAAACGGAGTAATGAGTGAATTCAAAAAAGGATTTTCAGCCCTCATCCCGGATGATGTCAACGTGCCTTTGATACCGGTTCGCCTAGGAATGATATGGGGAAGCATATTCAGCCATTATTTCGGAAAGATAAAAATCCGAAAACCGATGAATCTGCCACATCCCGCTTCGGTAAGCATAGGCAAACCCGTAGACAAAAACATAAGTGCGTTTGAACTCAGGCAGATCATATCCGAGATGGCTGCGGATGCGGAGATGAAACCCCGCGACGAGGAAAGACCCCTGCATTATCGCTTCGCGAAATTCGCAAAACGCCATCCGTTCAGGAAAACTCTGTTTGAGAAAAATAATCCGAACGGTATTTCAAACTTTTCACTGTTTTGTAAATCTGCAATGCTTAGCCGCGAAATTCGCAAAATCGACTCCGGTTCTGGATATGTTGGAATACTTCTCCCAAACAGCATCGCCGCGGCCGCATCCACGCTTGCTGTAATGAATGCTGACAAGGTGCCAGCAATGTTGAATTATACTGTTTCCAGGGATGTGATGCGCTCTGCGATAGACAAGGCTGGAATGAAAATTGTGATTAGCAGCCGTCTGTTCGTGAAAAAAGCCAAAATTGAAGAATTTCCGGAGATGATTTTTCTCGAAGATTTAGCAAAGAATATTTCTCTTACAAATAAAATTTTCTGGACTTTGCTTTGCAGCATTCTGCCTTGTCAGGAAATAATGAACATCCTTGCGCCGAAAACCCACAGGGATGTGAATTCAACCGCGGTGGTCATATTTTCCAGCGGAAGCACCGGCTCTCCAAAAGGAGTAATGCTGTCGCACAGAAACATAAACGGAGATATTTATTCTTTCCTGCGCGTAATGGGATGGCGTCCGAAGGAGGACAAGAT
This sequence comes from uncultured Lentisphaera sp., assembly GCA_964638335.1. GTDB lineage: Bacteria > Verrucomicrobiota > Lentisphaeria > Victivallales > GWF2-50-93 > DYMC01. Next base: position 13,014 of record CAZXAC010000040.1, read on the forward strand.
ATTGGGGAATCTGCCCCTATTTCATTCTTTCGGTTTCACCACCTCGTTCTGGCTGCCGCTGATGTCCGGAACTGTCGTAGTTTACACTGCGAATCCGCTTGATATGGAGGCGGCGGTCGAAGCAATAGAGAAGTTTAAGATAAGCATAATGCTCTCAACATGTACTTTTCTGCAGATATTCATGAAAAAATGTGCAGGGAAAAACATTAAATCTTTGAGAATGGTGATACTCGGGGCTGAAAAGATGAGAATGGCCGTCGCTGAAAAATTCCGCGAAATTAGCGGAATAACACCCATAGAAGGATACGGATGTACGGAACTTTCTCCGGTTGTCTCAATAAATATAGCAAACTCCATACTTGATCTGGGCAGTGCCTCCGGACCCTCTGGTAGCGCCGGACATCCGATGCCGGGAATATGCGTGAAAATAGCAAATCAATCCGATTGGAAGGAAGTCCCGCAAGGGGAGGAAGGATTGATCCTGGTAAAAGGAGCTAACGTAATGCAGGGATATCTTAACGACCCCGAAAAAACAAATGAGGTAATTCGCGATGGCTGGTATAATACCGGCGACGTAGGAAAAATGGATCCCGAAGGAAGAATCTGGATAACAGGCAGACTCTCGAGATTCAGCAAGATAGGCGGGGAAATGGTCCCGCATGAACTTATCGAAGAGGAAATACACAAGATATTGTCCAGCGAGGACAGACTGGTGGCAGTATGCGGTATCCCCGACCAGAAAAAAGGAGAAAGAATCGTCGTCCTGCATCTTGATCTGCCTATGGCGCCAGCGCAGATCGTGGACGGCATGAGGAAAAACAATATCCCGAATCTTTGGATTCCCGGAACAGAAAACTTCAAACAAATAGATAAAATGCCACTGCTGGCAAGCGGCAAACTGGATCTGAACGCCCTGAAAAAACTTGCCGAAAATATATTCCTGTCAAAACAGGGAAACCCCGAAAACTGACGAAGCTTATGAACCCAACTAATCATGAAAGCAACTTGCGGCAGTTTTGTTTCACAGTATCTCTATGATAATAAGTTACTTGCACCAAAGTCTAGTTGACTAGACTGGGTAGATTCAACTGCGAAGGTCAATTCCCTCCCACGAAACTCTCGCAAAGCGCAGAGGCTGAAAGTTAGCCACAGACTAGCACAGATTAACACAGATGCCAGGAGCTGAACTACGAAAAGCGCGGAAAGACGCTAAAAGGGAGAGAGCTCTTTATTCGACCCCGGGGTGGGATATGGGTCAATTTCTGTATGCGTCTTTTCTATGTTGAATTCGGGCAATTAAAACGGAATCACCAATCAGGGCATAGATAACACGATAATTCCCAACCCTGTATTTCCTAAGTCCGGCAAATTGTCCTTGAAGTTCCGGAAATTGATCGGCGCTTGCAGCAAGATCCGTGCTTAGTTTCTTCAGGATCCGGTCCGCTTCGCGGGAATCTATTTTTTTCAGATCTTTCGAGACGGACTTCTTGAATGTGATATTATAGGCCAATTTCTTTCCTCATCTCTTCAATTGTTATTACAGGATCTGAAGTGTCCCGCAATCTGTCAAGAGCTATTTGCAGATCCGCTTGGTCTTGTAAATAATTTTCGAGAGCCTTTTGAATAAGAAAGGATTTTGGCCTTTCCGTCAATAGCGCGACTTTTTTAAGTTCTTTTGCTAGGCTTTCCGGCAATCGTACTGAAAGTGCAACACTCATATTTCATTCCTCCTATTGTATGCATGTGTAATACAGTGTAACACAAGATTGATTATTGTCAAATAGATATTTATCTTATTGAGAGAAAGCAGCTGTTGCCCTCAGGGCAAGAGCTACTATAGGCGCACCCGAGCGCAGCGAGCGGTGCGCTTATCGCTAAAGTCACCGATGCGCGGTAGCGCATTCGGTGGACTTATTTGTTATGTGGATATTTTCCCAATTAAGCGTCAATTCACGATGAGAAGAAGCGCAATCTCTCAGATATAGATTAATCAGGCTCTGGTAGGGAATCCCTGTCTTTGAGGACAATCCCTTGAAATATTCGATTATATCAACACCTATTCGCAACGTCACCTGCTTTTTAAGACGCTTGGCATACGGATTAGGTCTTGACTTCATTTTTGATAGATCATATTCCGGTTTCATAATTCACCTGTATAATGTTTTGATTCCTTTTTTGTAGCCTTTCTTGCGGAAATTATTCTTATGACAGATTCCGATTCCCTGAAACAATGGCAGACCAGCAATAGATTCAAATTCTTGCTTAATCCAAGAAGAAGGAACCTGTCTTCCCACTCTGAATGCTCGTCATCATAGAACTCAATGGCTCTTTCGTCGAAGAAAACCGATTTGGCTTCCTCAAAGGATATACCATGTTTTTTATGGTTCTCCTCATCTTTTATCTTATCCCATTGAAAATGTAT
>CAZXAC010000041.1:0-15281 GCA_964638335.1 uncultured Lentisphaera sp.
GCAAGAATAAGTTCCATACTTAGGAAATGCGATGAAAATAAGATAAGCTTCGATATGGATTCTGCGAATTTCGCAAAACTTTCTTCGAAAGAGGAAAGGGAACTTTCCGTAAGGACTGTCCTCTACCATAGCGCCCTTTGCCAAGCAGTTGACAAGTTAGACAGCTCAATAATTTCCAGCTACCTTTTGGACCTAGCAAAATGCTTCAGCAGGTTCTACCGTGAACACTCCGTTATGAACGCAGACGATGAAGAAATAAGAAATGCCAGACTCAAACTTGCAATCACGGTCCGGGACATTCTCAAGGATGGTCTGTCAATACTCGGCATAGAGATTCCGGAAGCCATGTGATCTGTTTTTAGGAACACGGCGCGACATATCTTTATCAGTAAATTGATAAATTATAAAATTGAGGAAGAAAGCATATGAATAAAGTTTTGCTTGAAGTCTCCTTCGGTTTCGCAATCGTTTTCTCCCTGATTAATAATTTGAATGCCTTGATTTTGCCAGACGGCACTGATGCTGTTGTAAAAGAATTTAAATCCGATAAAGAAGGTAAAATCTACGAGGCGAAATTGGTTAAGCCAATAGACCTAGACACCCCGCTGGGGAAAATGACGTTCAAAGAAACAGTCACCTTCCATCAAAATGGAAAGATTAAAAGCGGGACGTTTAGTAAAGCAAGAACAATTACAACTCCTGCCGGATCGTTTAAACTGGAAAGCATCAGATTTCACGAGAGCGGCAAGATTAGAGAATGCCATCTTTCTTCGTCGATAGAACTTGAAACTAATTTGGGGAAACTGAAAATCCGAAGCATTAGCTTCTACGAGAGCGAAAAAATTGATCTTTACACGTTCGCTCAACCACAACTCGTCGCAACTCCGGTCGGGGAACTAAAGCTCTTGAACTTAAGCTTACACGAGAGCGAAAAAATCAAAGATTGCTCCCTATCCAAATTTCAGGAATTTGACACCCCGATAGGAAAATTAAAATTTCGCATTATCAGCTTCAGTGAGAATGGCAAGATCAGCGGTGGCAAACTCTCAGAACCACGCGCCATTGTCTCTCCTGAAGGAGAACTGACCATCGACGGCTTCATCTTAAACGAAAACGATAAAATTCATATATGCTATCTCGCAAAAACAACAATTATCCAGGACGATCAATATTACAAAGGCGACATTGTCGGTTTTGATGAAGACGATAAATTCTTGGGCAAGATGAAACAGGATGAAAAATCCGGGAAGTGGCTAAAGAACTAATAATCTTTTGTACTGAGCTACTTCAGGAGAAATACCCGCAAGCAACTACGAAATATTTATCAGGCCGGCAATGCGAAATTCGCAAAGAATATGCTCCTCAGCAGTCTGAATCCCGAGTCTGGTCAAGAGCCGATCAGCGAGTGAAAAAATTGCGGAAGTTCGGTTTCGATCCTTATTGGTTCGCCGGTTATCGGATGGGAAAAAGCGAGCGACTGGGCATGAAGTGCCATACGCGGAAAGGATTTATCCTTTCTGCCATATTTGACATCTCCAACTATAGGATGTCCCTCGTCCGCAAGATGCACCCTTATCTGATTCTTATTTCCGGTAAGCAGATTTATTTTCAAGAGGCTGTAGCGGGAGTTTTCCTTGGTCACCTCATACTCCGTATGGGACAAGCGACCTTTCCCTGCGTCTTTCGTTGAATGGACCACATAATCTTCATCCTCTTGGAGATAACTTGTGATGGTATCTTTTTTTTCGTCAGATGTCCGAAAACCACCGCGTAATATGTCTTCTCCACATTTCTCCAGTTTTTCTTGAGCCTGTCCTTTGCATGTTCGTGTTTTGCAAAAATCAGAAGACCCGATGTCTCGCGATCCAAGCGATGCACGCAATATACGAATTTACGAGATCTGGAATTACCCTTTCGGACGTAGTTATTCACGAGGTTGTTAGCGGTATTTTCGCGATCGTAGTTTGCACCGATGGTCAAAAGGCCGGCAGACTTGTTACCCACTATGATATCATCATCCTCAAAAAGGATTTCAAAGCCCCTTGGCTGATGTCTTTTGGATATTTTTTTATGATTCATCTTTTTGATTTGTCAGGCAAACATAAAAATTCTGACCAGAATTCCAATCCATTAAATCACGCAAAGCTACAAAGTGCGGAAAACTGGAAGTTTTCGCGGTCTACGCTGCTGCGGCACAGCCACCAAAATGCAGCCTGTTGGGGCCAGCACCCTTTTCCCTTAGGCTTCATCGTGATAGGTAAGAGCAAGAACTGTATGCCAATCAGCTCATTTCGAGCATAAGAGTTTTCGTTCTCGTATCGCAAACGCTATCTGGGCCGAAGTACTGTATGGGACCGGGATAGATGTAGCAATTTTCAGTCGCCCATTTATCTCTGTTCTTCGCGAATTCCGCAAAAGGTTTGCCCTTGAGATCAACTAGAGCCTTTTTTATCACAGGCTTATCGTCTCCATGCCTCCTTTCGATCGTCATCATCATTGTGAGAGGAATGCCTCCGCACTTCCATTTTGATGAAGGCTCAGAAAGATTCTTAACCGACGCCATGTATCCTGTCCTGTTGTTTGCGACAAGCGCGGCGGCGGTATATCCGAGGCAATAGCAATAGTCGGCATCGAAATTAGACGGCGCGGCACATCTTCCTTCATATCCTAGAAAGTGTGTCTGAGGGGAGAATTTTCCCACGTATTCTCCTGTCTTCCTCATTTTCACGAGTTTCGCTTGTATCATTTCTATGAGGAGTTTTTCAGTTTCTATGAGCGACACTTGTACATTTCCATGCGGATCGCGGTCCTTTATGAGTTGGAGCTGTATTTGCCTTGGAAGAGAGTCGTAAAGGGATGAAATAGCGGAAGTCAGCTTGCTTCTTATGAACTTTATCTTCTGTTCATCGTCATTGAGGAATGACATTCCGGCAGTTTCTCTCGCCATCAGATCATTGAGTTCTCTTATGAGGGTTTTCATTTCGGGAACGAACTCTATAAGACCTTCCGGCACAAGCACTATTCCGTAATTCATCTTCTTCTCGGCCCTTTTGACTATGGCTGATACTATCTGATCCGCTATCTGGTCCATAGTCATTTTCTTTTCGGCTACTTCCTCAGAGATTATTGTCACGTTCGGGCGAGTCTGCAGTGCGCATTCAAGAGCTATGTGGGACGCCGAACGCCCCATGAGCCTTATGAAATGCCAGTATTTTTTCGCTGAATTCGCATCGCGCGCGATGTTTCCGATAAGCTCGCTGTAGACTTTGCACGCCGTATCAAAACCAAAGGAGGCTTCTATTTGGTCGTTCTTAAGATCTCCGTCAATAGTCTTGGGACATCCTATTATTCTTATTTGTATTCCGTGAGCCAAGAAATATTCCGCAAGGAGGCATGCGTTGGTGTTTGAGTCATCTCCGCCTATTACAACAAGTGCTTGTATTCCTAATTTTTCGCAATTCTGTTTCGCCTTTTCAAACTGTTCATCGCTTTCAAGCTTGGTCCTCCCGGAACCAATTATATCGAAGCCTCCGGTGTTGCGGTATTCATCAATTATGTCAGCGCTGAGTTCCTTATATTTGTTGTCTACAAGACCACTAGGACCGCCGAGGAAACCATATAATTTGGAGTCCTTGTGGGCGCTTTTCATCCCATCAAATATTCCTGCGATAACGTTATGTCCGCCGGGAGCCTGTCCTCCTGAAAGTATAACTCCCACGTTTAGCGGTGCCTCCAACACGCAATCATCTTTCATAGCAGAAAAAGTCAGAACGGGATTCCCGAAGTTATTAGGAAACAGCGTTTTTATTTTTGGCGCTTCTCCTGACGAAGAGGTTTTTTTCCCTTCCTTTACGCTTACTATCGCGCCCTTCTTCAGTGCGGACGGCAGTTTCGGCTTATATGAAGCCCTCTCCTTCTGTAATGCGGATATCTCAACCATGACAGCCCCCTTTAAATTAAAATAAAAATACAAAATACCAGATTCCGTTTAATATATCCGGAAGATGTATTTTTCAAACCATCTTTTATTTCGCATATTCCACAGAACGTGTTTCTCTTATGACAGTAACCTTGATCTGTCCAGGATAATTCATCTCTTTTTCTATTCTGCCGCAAATATCGCGGGCAAGCACTTGCGCTTCGGCGTCATTGATTTTTCCCGGATTTACAACCACCCTAGCTTCCCTGCCGGCCTGTACCGCGTGACAGCTTTCAACTCCTTGGAAGCTCCTTGCGATTTCCTCCAATTTTTCAAGCCTCTTGAGATAGAATTCAGCAGTTTCACTTCTTGCTCCAGGTCTTGAGGCGCTCAACGCGTCGCAGGCGCACACGAGAACAGCGTATACAGATGTCTTGTCTGTTTCTTCATGATGAGAAGCTACAGCGTTTATCACATCAGGAGCTTCGTTATATTTCTTGAGCAGTTCGGCTCCGAGCATAGCGTGGGAACCTTCCGCCTCGCTGTCGAGCGCCTTGCCTATGTCATGCAGTAGCCCTATTCTCTTCGCCTTCTTGGTGTCAAGTTTCAGTTCGGACGCTATCACGCTCATGAAATTGGCGGCTTCTATCGAATGCCTCAGAACATTTTGCGAAAAGCTGTACCTGTATTTTAGTCTCCCGAGCAATTTTGAAATTGCGTCAGGAATGTTTAGGACGCCTGATTCGAGCACTGCCTCATTGCCAGCCTCCGATATCTCTTTATCAACTTCCTTGTCAACCTTTTTGAACAAATCTTCTATTCTTGTCGGATGAATTCTGCCGTCGGATATAAGTCTCTCGAGAAGTATTCTTGCCTTTTCACGCCTTACCGGATCGAAACATGAAAGGACCACGGCTTCCGGAGTGTCGTCCACTAGAAGCGAGACTCCCGTCACAGCCTCTATCACTCTGATATTCCTGCCGTCTCTTCCTATTATTCTGCCTTTCATTTCGTCGCTTGGAAGGTGAATAGTAGAAGTTGTATGTTCATAAGCGCAATCGCCGGCATATCTTTGCATAGCGTAAGCGAGTATCTTCTGAGCTTCCTTGTCGGCCTTGCCCTTCGCTTCCTCAACTTCGTTCCTTATCACGTGTCCAACTTCGTTATGCACTTCGCCTTTTATCTTCTCGAGCAAAACTTCTTTTGCGCTTTCCTTGCTCATTCCGGCAATTCTTTCCAACTCATTCACTTGCTTGGCTATCTCCGCCTTCAACTCGGTCTCTTTAGAGGAAAGTCGCTGTTTCATGGAGGAAAGCTCCTTTTCCTCCTTTTCCAGAGTCTGGGATCTCGAATCAAGGACATCTGCCCTCTTTTCGAGGTGTTCTTCGCGTGCGGCGATCCTCTTTTCAAGATTCAATATTTCTTGGCGTTTTTCCCTGCTTTCTTTTTCAAAATCGTCTTTAAGTTTCAACATCTCTGCCTTGGCGGCGACCTTTGCCTCACGCACAATATGTTCGGCCTCCTTTTTCGCCTCATCTTTGATATTTTCCGCCATCTTCGCCGCATTCGCACCAAAGAATTTCGTCAAAGCCCAGTAAATCAAAACCCCAATACCAATACCAACGACACAGGTAATTATCGATTTTACGTTTATTGACATCGAACTCATTTCTTGAAATACGTTCATAAACATCTCCCCGTTTTTTTGTTTTCATTATTTTTATTGCACTTATATATATTTTCTTCAGTAAACACATAGTCCATTGGTACATCATGCGGTTCCGCTAAGATCTTGTCAACAATCTGTCGCTCGTAACATACTCCGATCTTGATTCCGTGTCCCCTTTTCAGAAGTATATCGAATGTGCCCCAGCCAAAGCCTATCCTCTTTCCATCGGGAGAAAAAGCCGCCCCGGGAATAATCCACAGAGGTCTTTTCAAAACCACATCATCAAGATTATCGCCTCCAATAGGTTCTGGTATGTCAAATCTCCCTTTCTGGAGAGAATCAGCGAAATTCTCAACCGTAATCATACCGTAATTCGCAAGATCTGGCAGATACTTGGGAATAAATATCTTCTTCCCATCCCAGAGGAGCCTTTCCAAAAACGGCAATATCATCGGCTCTCCCTGTATGGGATAGAAGGCGCAAATCCCGTCCGCAAATCTGACAACATCAGAAGATGAAAGTCTTTCCGATATGCGCCCGGAGGCAGACTGAACAAAAGCTTCTGGCAGCTCTCTACGCATCTTAAGGAATCTTTTCCTCAAAGTTTTTTTGTCATCCGTCATGAATGCGCCTCCTTGTGAGACCTTGATGCGTCCAGCCAGGCCTTTATCTTCGCTTCATGTCCTCTTTCCGAAGGATTATAGTAAATCTTCTTTACGCACATATAATCCTGATCCACCGATGCGCCTTTAAAATCGTGAGGATACTTGTATCCTTCTCCATGACCGAGCTTCGCGGCCCCCTTGTAGTGCGAATCTCGCAGATGCGTTGGTACAGGCTGAACCCTGCCCTCCTTTATATCACTCATCGCGGCGTCAATCGCCACATATGACGCGTTGCTCTTCGGGGAGCTTGCACAGTACGTCACCGCCTGCGAAAGTATTATCCTCGCCTCCGGCATACCAATCATTTCAACAGCCTTCATTGCAGACACCGCTATCTCTAGAGCCCTTGGATCCGCATTCCCGATATCCTCGGAAGCAAATATGACTATCCTGCGGGCGATGAACATTATGTCTTCGCCGGCATGGAGCATTTTCGCCAGCCAGTACACTGCGGAATCTGGATCGCTTCCGCGCATGCTCTTTATAAACGCGCTGGCAGTATCATAATGTCCGTCATCTCCGTATTCTATCGCTTTTTCCTGCATCGAGGATTCAGCATCGGCCTTGCTTATAGTAACTGTTTCGCCAGCTTTTTTCCCGGTCATCACAGCGATCTCAAGAGCGTTGAGGGCACGCCTTGCATCCCCCTCGCAATTGGTAGCTATGAATTCCACGGCGTCATCCGAAATCTCAATTCTAAGCCTAGGGAAAGCCCTTTCATCCGACAATGCCGAACTTATTATTTCCGATATGTCTTCCTTGGAAAGCGCCTCAAGCTTGAAGAGCAGTGAACGTGAAAGAAGAGGTCCTACTACGTAAAAAAATGGATTCTGAGTCGTCGCCCCGATAAACCTTATGGTGCCTTTCTCAATGTCCGGCAAAAGCACATCCTGCTGTGCACGGTTGAACCTATGTATCTCGTCGATGAAAATTATGGTCCTGCGGCCATTTCGCCTGCGAAGGTCAGCCGCCGCAATCTCCTTGCGAAGATCCGAAACCGATGAAATCACTCCGGACAGACGCACAAACACGGATCCGGTAACGGTGGCTATCAATTCGGCAAGACTTGTCTTGCCACTCCCTGGAGGCCCGGACAAAATTATTGAATGGAAACTGTCGGATTCTATCGCGCGGCGCAAAAGTTTATCTTCAGCAATTATATGCTTTTGGCCAAAAAACTGGGAAAAAGACATCGGACGTAGACGAGCAGCAAGTGGAATGGGGAGAGATGTGGAAGACCCGCAATCGGCCCCTTCCGCAGAGAAGGCATCAACAGTATGCCCTTCCAAATTCTCAAATAAATTCTGATCCATCTGCATCCCTTTTATAAACAAGGGTATGCGAAAAACCGTAAAAAATCAGTCTCGCCCAGGCGACAAATCCGGAAGTCGTCCATATATATTTTCAAAATCCATGGATGAGTACAACCTAGAAAAAATCCCCAGAAACAGGCCGGGAACAAGATTTTTCATAGAAAAATCCACTTTCCCGTGTTCATAGACATGCAAGAATCCCCCAATAGTATAAATGAACAGGAGGATGACTGAAAAGATACGGATCATTCGCTACCCTGTATTTTGTTTATTTTATTTCTCTTTAAATTTTACTTTAAGGAATTAATATACCTCAAAGCATTAAAAAAACAAGAAAAATGAAAATTACGAAATGTGACATAGAAGGACTTTTGATAATCGAACCGGACATATTCCCGGACAAGAGGGGATATTTCTGCGAAACATATTCCCAGAAAAAATACCGCGACTTGGGTGTGGTTGAAAAATTTGTCCAGGACAATGTTTCACAGTCCGAAAAAAATGTATTGAGAGGCCTGCATTATCAGACCAGACCTCGCGCGCAGGCAAAACTTGTGAGCGTCATAGAAGGGGAGATCTTTGATGTAGCGGTGGACATTAGAAGAGATTCCCCCAGTTTTGGGAAATGGTTCGGGATCAACCTCGAAGGGCCGTTCAGAAGACAACTTCTAATTCCTGCCGGCTTCGCGCATGGTTTCTGCGTCCTTTCCGAAAAAGCTTTAGTATCATACAAGTGCGATGCTCCATATTCTCCAAAGCACGAGCGGGGCCTGGCATGGAATGATCCGGAAATAAATATCGGCTGGCCAATAGTAAATCCAATAATATCTGAAAGAGACCGCCAGCACCCATCTTTAAAAGAACAAAAGGATCTCTTTTAAATAAGATGAAGCCTGGACAAGAAATAAATTGCCCTCACTGCGGCAGAAATTCCTTCCTCAAGAAGGTAACTATTACCGAAGGATGGACGAAGAAGGGAGAAATTCTAGCCTGCACGTCGTGCTCTGCGAAAATCGCGGATCTTAATATCGAACAAAAAACTGAAGAGGAAAGAAAATCCTCCGCAGTATCATCGTTGGCTTCACTGTTTAAGGACGACAGCGGACTCAAAAAACCACGAATTGAAGCGAAGGATGAGGAAAAAATTTTCTGCAAGGACTGTAAAAATTTTATAAAACATCCCTTCGCTGACAAGTGCGGACTTACGGAAAAACATGTGAATCCCATGGATGATTGCGATAAATTCGAAAGAAGATCCAGCACCGAAAAATAGTATCGGATTACACCAAAATATGAAAGCCGACATCGAAAAACTCGTAAAAATATCCAACAGGGAAGTTTACAACAACATCTCACCTGAAGAATATGACAAAAACGAAAGCATATTCAACGAAACAAGAAGGAAAAATTGCGAGGAAGCGTTGAGGGAATGCGCCAATAGATCCGGAAATGAATCTTATCTTGATGTAGGAACAGGAACAGGAAATCTTCTGCGAATTTCGCAAAACATATTCAAAAATACTTACGCCATTGATATCAGCGAAAATATGCTCATCAAGATAAAGGACAGGCATTCAGGGGCGAAATTCGCAGCGTCCGACGCGGAAAATCTGCCCTTCAAAGATTCTTCATTCAACTGCGTATCGGCAAATGCCCTCCTGCATCACCTGGTCTCGCACGAGAAACTCTTAAGTGAAATTTTCAGAGTTTTGAAACCCGGCGGCAGCTTATATACCGACCACGATCCAAATTATTTCTTCAACAGATTCTACAGGATATTTTACAGGATCAAATTCAGGAATAGGCACGGTTTCGGAAACGAGAAAAATGACCTAGCAGAATATCACAACGTTTTCACCCCGGGGATAAATCCGGAACAGCTTGCAATGACAATGAGAGAAATCGGATTCTCAAAAATAAAAATAAAATACCGCCTAACCGATAGAAGCGAATGGAAAGGATTCGCGAAATTCGCGTTCATCCTCCTGAAAATATTAAATAAAAGTCTTCCCTTCAAAAGCCTAAGAACCCATTTCTCAATCATCGCATCAAAAAATTGATTTTCAGAAAAAAACTAATAAAGTGTTCACATGTAAAAAAAATGGAATTCAAAAGATTAATTGCTGGCCTATCTGAAAAAAGAAATATTGACCAATGACAAAAAAAAATATTTACGAACATTCTATTGACCTGAAGCGCGTAAGGGTAAAAAACACCGAACGGGCTGAATTTGCAAAGAAACTTGAAGAAATACCTTACCGCGGATATGAGGTGGAAGATATCACCGACGGGAGAAAAATAGTTATAGTAAAACCTGGCGGGAAACAAGCTTGGGGCAAAATGAAGAAAGATGATTTCTTTGTATTCATATACAACCCATCAGAGCAAACCCTTTGGCAAATAACTCATAAACAAATTTTTGAAGATCTAAAACAAAAAGCAGAGAAGGATCGTGAGTCAGCGCTTAGAACTCTAATTGCGTTTGAAAAAGTCTACAATGGAGAAGACCCTCATGATATACTGGGATCTACTCCACTGGATAATCCGATTGGCGAAAATCCCGAGGCGCTTTTGAAGGCTTATAAGTGGATTTGGGGACAAGAAGACGTTAACTACCCGACAGGCAAAGGTCGAGATATGTCATGGCAAGGATTGAAAGAGCTCCTAGAATCTTTAAGAAAAGCGAGTAATGGTTAGTAATTAACGGAGAAAAAACAGGTGAAATACAAAACTGCAGAAGAAAAAATAAGATTCCCTCTGATGGTCATGGAGAGCTCCCAATATGCTCCAAATCAATGCATCTACCGAAACGATGAATTCGGCGTATGGCTTTATGAAGCCAACTGCATTGAGTTTATGGATATGATTATTTCTAAGTACCCTGAAGGAAAATTCGATATGATATTTGCTGATCCTCCCTACTTTCTATCAAATGGAGGAATTACCTGTCATGCTGGGAAAATGGTTAAAGTCGATAAAGGCGAATGGGATAAATCGAACGGTCCAGAAATGAATCATGAATTCAATATTTCCTGGCTCTCAAGATGTCAAAAGATTTTGAAGCCAAATGGAACAATATGGGTATCTGGAACTCATCACGTAATTCACTCAGTCGGATATGCAATGCAACAACTTGGAATGAAAATTCTAAACGATATTACTTGGGAAAAGCCAAATCCACCACCCAACTTGTCTTGCCGTTACTTTACACACTCGACAGAAACGATCATTTGGGCTGCCAAAAATGAGAAATCAAAACATTGTTTCAATTATGATGAAATGCGGTCAATGAACTTAGGGAAACAAATGAAATCCGTCTGGACTATGACTGCACCAAATGGTGATGAAAAAGAATTCGGGAAGCACCCAACTCAGAAACCAGTCCAACTTCTTGAAAGGATTGTTTTGGCAAGCACAATTGAAGGAGACTTGGTATTTGATCCTTTCTCTGGAAGCTCTACAACTGGAGTTGCCTCCGTAAAGCTAAAAAGAAAATTCGTCGGTTGCGAATTGGAAGCTGAATTCATAAGATTGTCTTCAAAACGTCTAGAAATGGCTATCAAACAAAAATCTCATTCCCTTAATTTTATGGAGGCTTTTAGATGAAAACAGGCGGTCTGGGTGGAGCTAATACACTTACTGGTTTGAACTTTGAAAGTAAAGTTGACTTCCAGACGCTTCTTGACAAGATTACCGGTTATGAGATCAAAAAGATCGATGGCAAAGCCGGCTCTGGAGTTTTCTTTGAGGGCAAACTAGTCGCTAGGTGTTTCAAGAAATATGATTTTTACAAATTTCTGGATGAATCTAATGTTGATTGGCGAAATATCATTTCTAAGAAACTACTACCAGATGATGCAATGCTAGTTATAGTTCGAGAAACACTATTCATTATTGAAGTTAAGTATCAACAGGTTGCAGGATCGGTTGATGAGAAGTTACAAACATGCGATTTCAAGCGAAAGCAGTATTTGAAGTTGATCTCTCCCTTAGGCTTGAAAGTGGAATATGTCTACGTGCTGAGCGACTGGTTCAAAAAACCGGAATATAAAGATGCATTGGATTACATACATAGCGTAAACTGTCACTATAAATTCAATGAATTACCTCTTGCATGGCTTGGGTTGCCGACAAAAAAGGTTTAACAACTGGTTAAACCCCATTGCCTCCCCAATTATCTTAGTATACAAAAATCTCTTCAGCTCGGTTCAGTTTTTTTTCTGAATGCAAGGATGATAAATATTACAGCCATGGGAAGAAGATACCAAAGGAAGAAGTAGTCCGCTCGGCTATCGGCGATGACTTCGATATTTGCGAAATTCGCATCTTTATCAGACTTCTGCTCCCGCTTCCAGGAGAAAGTTCTCGCTCGGGATTTTGATTCAGGGTTTATCCCTATTTTATCCAAAATCCTGTTTTCGGAGATCACGTCCGGCCCCCATACAAGAAATAGAAGCCCGCCGTCATCAATGTATTGACGGCTGACGTCAAACGAGAACCAAAATGAAACAATCTCGTCAAATTCGGACAGCATGCCTTCGCTTGAAAGCGTGAGAGGATATTTTCTGCCCAAAGAGTCTTCAACGGAAATATTTTTTATGTCCGGGATGGAGAAATTCTTCTCATTGAAGATACCGATTATTCTTAGATAATCCTCTCCGAGCGGCTGGGCATCGGGGATTACGAAGATTTCCGACATCTGCTGGCTGAATTCAAGTGGAATAAGCTCCACCCTGCCCCCGCCAAAAACGGGAAGGCTCACGGCAAGAAGAAAAATCAGAATCTGCGATTTTCGCAAATAACGCATATTGAAAAGAATTCCCTTTTGATATGTTCCTAACCGTAAAGCTAACCTGAATTTCGCATTTTGCCATATCAAAAAGAACTAACCCCGCCCCACTAATTTCACGAAGCCAGTGCGGAGGAGGTACGAAGACAAGAGGGACGACGATGGCAATAATAATCGGGATCGGGGTCGCTTCCGGTATCGAGAAAAGATTTGAATCGATTACGGCTACGACTTGTCCACCATAGCCTAAGTGGCGACGGTGGATAGCGATAGCGATTATGATTAAGAATATGACCTGCCCCCCGTAGCTCACGGGTCGAAGAGTGATTCCGATTCCGATGCCGATTCTCATGAAATATAAGGAATCAAGGAGAAAAGTTTCAATTCGTGACTCCAGTTCGTTCATCACGAAAAACCGCCGAGAGCGCGAAGTTTCATTTCCAATTCATATCGATGAAAAATCTGCCGCAACCCCGTTTGTTTCGGACTGGTCTCATTCGGCGGGCATGGATTCGATTTTCCTGAACGATCTCAGGAGTACCCAGGAAAGGATTGCTAGCATGATCCCTATGGCGGCAAAGAAGACATTTCTGCTATTAAGGAATTTTCTTCCTCCAAAATCTCCTGAATATTCGGGATTTGGATGTCCAGCTCCGAGAATGACATCGGCCGCTGAAGGATTCTTAAGCCGTCCCATTATCTCCTTCGTATCGTATGACGGCGCGGACACCGCATCGCCTCCGTAATAGACCTTGGCTCCGTTCCGCGAAAGATCTTCGTTGGAAATAAATTCCAGAATATGTACTGAACCGAAAATGTCTAGCCCACTAATTTTAAGCGGAGGAGAATCTCCATTTAGAATTGTGATCATGTAATGTTTGTTTCTTCCGGAAAGACTCAGCGAAAGATTTGAGTCCTTGTAGCCGGACAGATCAATTGAAGATATTTTACCGGCGCTTCCGGGCTGTTCCCTCCATTGCCTGCCATCATCGCTCACCGAGACACGGCATTCCCTTGCGAAATTCGCGGAACTTGTCCGTATAACAGCCTTCTCTAGAGGTTCCATCTTTGTGGAGAATGATATTTCAGTACGTCCGGGGAGCTCCTTCACCTGAAAATCCTTGACGGGATATTGCACGCTTTTGTTCACCTGTTTCACCACGCATTCAAACTGGGTTAACAGGCCGACGGCCTCAATTTTAAGCGGTTCCTCGCTGAAGACGATTTTTTCTATCACGCTAAAATCGCTTCCAGCGCGTTTTTCTGAGATGAGTTCTGAACGCGGAGATTTTCGGCCTTCTGCGAAATTCGCGATCCGAACTCGGTAGTATTTGCTCTCCTTTCGTAGAGGGAATTTAATTTTCAAGTTCGACAAGTCTGCGAAATCCGAGTAGTCGAAAATGCTTCCGGAACATATCATCTTCCAATCGGAAAGATTTTCGGAAGCTTCCAAAGAGAGATTCTTTTCAAAATTTTTAGAAGGCGTACGTATTTCGAGACCACATACTTCGCCGAGTTTGCCGGGAGCTTCTAGTATCAGTTCTAGTTCATTGGAATCGAGCTTCTTCAAACTTGAAATTTTGACAGTGTTGTACTGGGTTTCGTTTTTGGTCTCAACGCTGTCGTCTACGCGAAGTATAAATGGAACCTCTCTACCGGAAGCGTCGATGATCCTTATATCGTCGAGCGAAGCTCCTGCGGCATCGTAGATTTCGCTGTCAAGGCGGGCACGAAAAATGTCAGCCTTCACATTCCGGCATTCGATCTCTTTGAAATATTTGAACTTCGCTTTTGCATCTTCGCCACTGGACACGAATGCGCAAAGGATTAATAGAAGCGCAAGCGCCCTTTCAATTGGGATTCTTTTCATTCTTGTCACCGATTTTGAATGAATCTTTGAATTTTATGTATATGAAGGAGCCTGCCAGGACAAGCAAGCCTAGGGAGATGAAAGCTATTATGCGGTAAAGCTGGGACAACCTACTCAAGTCGGAGAAGAAAACCTTAAACACAATAATGGTGAAGATCAGAAGTCCGGCATATCGGAGAGCTTTCACATTCTTTTTTATCCCAGAAAGAACGAACGAAAGTGCGAAAAGTCCCCATAGTATCGAAATTCCTCCCGCTCGGAAAAGTGGCGCCTTGTAAGCAAGGAAGGTGTTCAACTCGAGGGTTGAGTATCCAAATAGTATCGATAGACATAGAACAGCGAAAAAACCGGCTACGTTTTTGGATTTGCCTGCGAAAAGCGCAAACGCCCCGGCAAATGCCCCGGCAATCATCAGGAAGTTTATAGCCCGCATTGAAGTCTCCACCGCTAATGATTCAACGAAGAATCTGGGGCCATCAAATGAAATTCTCCAGAAGGAAAAATCGAAGAGGAGGATCTTGAATAGTAAGCCGAAGCAAAGAAGGATGGAAACAGTAATAAACGCGTTGCTCTTTGACTTTGCGTATGCGAAGGCGCAAATCAATATTGCGGAAGTCCATATTAAAGATATAAGAGGCATTTTGCATGGCGGGTAGAAAGATGCGCTAAGGTCTCGGAATTCAAAATGCAGGTAGACGAACATCAGGACCGCTCCGATAACAAGGAGAAGAATTGATGATTTTCCGGAGGGAATCAGTTCGGCAGTGTCATTTTCCGGAGATATGATTCCGGTTCCATCCCCCTCGCCCCTTAGAAGCCTGTATCCCATCGCCATAGATACGATAAGCGAACCGAAGGTCATAAGTCGCGTAAGCATATCTTCAAGATATGCTCCGGCTACGGGAGGGGCAAAATTTTTGTGCATATCGAATATCGCCATATGGACAAACGCCAAGAAGTATAGGAGATATGATAGAAGCCTGATGAAATTACTCTTGGTACGCACACTCATCCAGAGGAAAATTAGAGCCTGTATCGACCATGCCGTTGTTATCC
>CAZXAC010000042.1:0-15185 GCA_964638335.1 uncultured Lentisphaera sp.
GAGCCATATTATTAATCGTATCATAGTAGTCTCAAGGCTTTTTTTCTTCAAAAGTGGTTTTGAAATTACCTCATGCCGTTTGCGCTATCCGGCTCATTTTTACTTACCGGACAGGTATTCCATGGTTTTGACCAAAGTTTCCGGGCATGGTAGCAACGGCTTATATTCAAGTCCAAAATATCCTTTGTACCCGGCCTTTTCAATCCTGTCGAGGATGAATGGATAATTGGTCTCTCCGTTGAACAGTTCATGCCTTCCAGGTATGCCAGCGGCATGGAAGTGCCCAATCCATTCGATATTCTGCTCTATGAAGACGGTCAGATTTCCAGTCATGATACCCATATGATAGATGTCATATAGCATCCTTACGTTTTCCAGGCCGACCTCCTTGACTATCGCCACCCCTTCCTGCGGCGAACTGAGGAAATATCCGGGATGGTCGACTTCGGTGTTTAGAACTTCGAGGTTCAGTCGGAATCCTTTTTTTGCGACTTTAGAGCCTGCTTCGCGCACTGCATGAACAAGGGCAGAGCGCTGTTCCTGGTAGTTCCTGCCGCCGACAGACTGACCGGCGGTGACTATCCCCTGTTTGCATCCTGCGGCAAGGGCATTGTCGGAATAGATGTCCATTTGTTCAACGAATCGCTGAAGATTTTCCTTCCTTATGGGCGCCACATCGTTGTTATTGGCCAAATTCATCACAATGCTGACCAGTTCAACTCCGCATTTCTTCCCCGCATCACTCATTTTCTTGAGGACCACCGGGTCGCCTCCTCCCCAGGTTTCGATGTACTTGTAGCCGCATTTGGCAATCTTTTCCACCCTCTGTTCAAATGGAAGTTCCTTGAAGAACAAATCAACAATCGCATCTATTTTTAGCATAACACGCCTCCTCCAATTTCATAATTTCCAACGGTTAAATTTTACCGTATCGCTTGCATAAAGTGCAAATCCATGGCACAGCACCCTCATCAGAAAAGCTTCTTCAGCTCAGCTGAGAGCTTGGCTGCCGTGGCTGTCGCCCATGCCGAATCACATGACGGTGAAATTGACAGGGTCGCGAGCCTGAGCATGATGTTCTTAGTCTTCATGCACATGTCAGTGGAATATGCAGGCAGCTTCGAAACGTGCTGGCACTTGAAGGGACAGCCCTCTTCCGTAGCGGTCTTCTGTTCCAGGATCTGCTCCCAGTTCCAGTAAACGTGCCAGTCCCTGACTCCTTTCGTATCTTTGGCGGCAAGTCCACCAAGCCCTATTTTTGCGTTTATCGCATTGACGCACTGTTCGCTGTTATCGAACAATATCCCCAGGTTGTAGCCGCAAACACCGTTTTTATCGTTGCATTCTACAAACTTCGCGCATGACGGAAGTTTTATTTCAGCCTTAAGCTGTTTCCAAAGGCTCCTCGTGCGCTCGTTTATCCAGTCAAGTTTTTTCAACTGCGCTATGCCGACCGCCGCGCAAAGTTCCGGCATCCTGTAGTTTTCGCCACAGAAAAGTTCACCCTTCTTGCGTTCCCTTGCAAATCTGTCGGGACGCCAGCAGGCGGCGGCATCATGATAGCTCTGCGCTTTTATGTAGGTCCATTCATCGTCAGTGAGGACGAGCCCGCCTTCGCCAGTCCCGATCACCTTGTAGGCGTCAAGGCTGATGCATCCTACATCTCCGATCGTGCCGAGATATTTCCCTTTGTATTTTCCTCCGAAGGCCTGGGCTGTATCCTCGATGACTTTCAGATTGTATTTCGCGGCCAGCTTGCAGATCTCATCCATTTTCGAAGGCAGACCAAGCATGTGCACGGGAAGAATCGCCTTTGTCTTCCTTGTGATGTTTTTTTCAATCGCGGCCGGATCCAGCGTGAGAGTTTCGTCTATGTCGGTTATGACCGGCACTCCTTTTGCGACAACAACCGCGGAAGCGCTTGCAAAAAACGTGTACGCGGGGATTATTACTTCGTCGCCGGGCCCTACTCCTGCGGCCACCATCGCAGCAACCAGCGAGCTTGTACCGGAATTCACAGCCAGTACATATTTTGAGCCGATCTTTTCCCTGACCATCTGTTCAAACTTGACGACCTTGCTTCTGGGATTGTAGTATCTGAAAAAATTCCCGGCATCCGGGGGATTAGTTTCAGCGTCCAACAGTTTGCGGATCTTCTTTTGTGTCTCTTCGCTCACGTTGAAGACATCCACACACTCCATCAGTTCATCCGTTGAGTACTTTACGTAGGCCATGTTTTCCTCCTTATACTTGTTTATTCCTGCCAGTTCTATTATTTACATGCCGGCTAATCTACTCATAATATTTATTTTAGGAATGGCATAGATTGCAAATATCTTGTATATTCTTGCATTATGAAACAATTAATAAACATCAATCACCGTTTCACTGTCCGCAACATGGAAAAGGTCTGCCCACTGGTGACTTCGTTCCATAGCTATCCCAAATATTCCAAGCTTACAGGCAATAAAATAACTTCTTCAAGATGGGCGATTGAGTACCATTCAAAATATGCCGGCAAGATTTTCCTTAAATCCCAGTCGAATCCGATCGGACGCGAAAAGCAGACGATACATATCTATGCGCCGGGCAGCATTTACTGGGAAGACACGCGCGATGCTGATTGCCCCATACAGGAGACTTTTCTTTATTTTACCGGTGCTGAAAACTTCGGCCTGTCGCAATTTGTTTCTTCAAAATTCAAATTCGCCCGTTTCAATGATCCGGACAACATCGTCGGGAATCTGTTTTCAACCGCCGCGACGCAATGTTCGAATCTAGGGGATCATTCCTTTTGGATTATCCAAAGTTTTTTTATGAGGATACTCCATCATCTGCTGCAGGCCAAGCGCCTTGACGGGTTCAACTATTTGATTGCTGTACAGCCGACAAATGCGGCATCCTCGGAATTTAGCCATATGACGGAAGGATATTTAAAGAAGAACATCGGCCGCAATCTCACGCTGGCGGAAATAGCGTCCCACATGAAGACCAGCGAATCCCGTCTGAGCCATAAATTCAAGGAGGAAACGGGAATATCTCCTGTTTCTCGCCATACTGAACTAAGGATAGAATTTGCAAAAAATCTTATTTTGAAAGGCGAGAAGCTCAAGTCCGTTGCTGAAATGACAGGCTACCTCGATGAATACCATCTTTCCAAGGTTTTCAAATCGGTGGTAGGATTATCCCCGCGTAACTTCAGGAATACCGCAGATTCCGATTAACCAATTTTCTTGTTTTTGATCCCAGCTACGATGCAAGGATCTAACAATTCAGAGAATTTTACGTACAGATCTGACTTACTTCTTTGCCTTTCCCCAGACAGGAGATGACCATGCCATTTCCCCACCCTGCGTCATGACACGAAAGTAGCAGAAATCGTTGTCATCCAATTCAATTGAAATAGGATCAGACAGGAAAATGCGGGGATCGCTGCACTGGTTTTCAATCCGGGTTTCATTCCCGTTAAGAACGCGAACCACTTCGGCAATCCCTTGCTCTGAAGCAGCTTCAATCCGAAAAATGATTAGCCCTCTTTTTTTTCTCTGCGAAGATACTTCTAGATAGATACGGCTCTGGGTTGTAGCATAGCAATGCCTGTTCCAGATTGCATCGAAAACTTTTTCGCGCGTGAGCTTATCAGTCCAGACTGCAGTAAAACCCTGTCCCGGCACCTTTTCCCTCTCAGCCTCGCTCCAGGCAAGATAACTGAACTTGTGAAGGGCATCGCCAGGCCGGCCATCATGTATATCTCCGCCTCCGACAAATCCAAAACGGAACCCTTTCTTCAGCGCGTCAACAACATGTTGTCCATCCATTTCGCCCTTAAGCATGCTGATCGGACGCGTATTGCCTTCCCTCCCGGATTTCTCAGAACTTCCCCACACCGAATATATTTCTACCGCCTTTTCATATTTGGAGTTCCACCCCAGATCCCAGTTACAGCCCATTACCACATTTGCAGGATGGTGCGGAATCGCCATCACGCGAGTGGATCTGGAAACGGCATCAAGCTGCCGCCAGAGCTTTGACAAGGTATTGCATTTCGGATCGTCGCTGCTCAGAAGAGGCGCCTTTTCTCCGCGAACATATATGTTGCGGTGGCCTGGCGCTCCCATATTCTTATTGTGATGCGTCCATTCCTGTCCGATCAGAGTTGCAAAACGTCCGCGAACATTGTAGTCGTTGCTGACCGCCTGGAAGTAATCCCATTGCCGTGGAGTAACAGCTTCCATGTGATCTGAAATTGCGCCGAAGTCTAGAAATCCCTCATCGCGGGCAAAGGCATATATTTCCTCCGGACAGCGTATCCCGTCGCTGAAGAATGTCTGCCAGTGCGGATCACCCCAGAAAAGACGTGAAGCCGGCTCTTCTGCTGTAACTTTAACGGGATTGCTGCTGACGCAAAGGCCTGATGCGGGATCGGTCAGACGTATGAAATGTATTCCCGGCTTCCTCCAACTGAAACCGGAAAAAGTGGCTATCGGCCTTTTGTCTTCCGGAAAGACTCCCTGATTACTGCCGTCAAATTTCAGTTTTTTCGGTCCTGCAAGAACTCCTTCCCCATCAACCGTCAGACATCCCGTCCACTCAGGCAGGACATTGTCATGATATTGGATCTGGCGCGAAGAATTAAGATTGAATGGACCTCTCAGGCGTGGCTTTTTATTGTTATAATTACCCGCAGGAGGAATTGGATGAACAGCACCTAGCATTTTCACCCTTATTGAAAAAGTCTCTCCGACCCTCATGCACGAGGGTATAACTATAAGCATACCGGTTGGAGAATCCATATTTTTCCCTTATCTTAAATCTATAATTAATACCATCGCCAGCCGAGGTTTGGGGCTACCTTTTGAGAGCGATATTTCGCCATATCTATTTCAGCTCGGATTAATTCTCCGTCCTTTAGCAGGTTGAAATCTTTCATTTCAACAGCCTTCTTTTTAAGCGTTGATCTCATTCCCTGCAATTTTTGCTCATAGGATGGGTTAAGGGCGAGGTTTTCTAGCTCGCATATATCATTTT
The DNA here is from genome assembly GCA_964638335.1 of uncultured Lentisphaera sp. Taxonomy (GTDB): domain Bacteria; phylum Verrucomicrobiota; class Lentisphaeria; order Victivallales; family GWF2-50-93; genus DYMC01. Next base: position 5,029 of record CAZXAC010000042.1, read on the forward strand.
TCTGATTGTAGAGCTCCTCTGTAGAGTTTCCAACTGAATAGATGTATTTCCACTCTCCATCGCATATCATGGCGCTAGAATATTCGTCCTCCAAGGTGCTTGAATAGTATATGTCTCTTACGGATTTCGAAGGATTGCCTAATACTGGAAAAAGATTTTTTCCTTGAACTTCCTGACCTATGTCGGCTCCGGCGGCTGATGCAAAGGTCGGGAGGATATCTTCAAGTCCTACGAGAGCATCGCTAACCGCTCCGGATTTAACCCCCGGACCTGCTACAATAAATGGAACTCTCACGGATCCATTCAGATTATTGCTTTTGAACCATGTCCCGAAATCTCCCATCAGATCTCCGTGATCCGAAGAGAAAAGCACCAGAGTATTATCCCACAATCCATATTCCTGCATTCTCTCAAAAACTCTTCCTATCATGGCATCCATCCATGAAATACATCCATAGTAGTACGATTTTATTACTTGTCTTGCCTGCGGGCTAAGATTTTCTTGAGCATGTTTTAGGCGTGAAATTTCGATATACGGATTTTTTTGACCAAGGATTGATTCAGACCCAAATGGCTGAGGGATAGTTCTCGGATCGTATAGCTTGTCGTACGGGTCCGGGGGATCGTAAGGAGAATGCGGCTTGGGAGAACTCATCCACATAAAAAAAGGTTTTCCCTTGAACTCCTTTCTATGCCTTTCCATCTGTTTTAGGGTGCAATCAGCGACCCAGTGATCAACAGTATGTTCTTTCGGCAACGGACTGCGGCATGGATGGACATCGTTGTTACCTATTCCATGGGCACGGGTGTATCCTCTGTAACCAACCTTTGAGAGATAATCAAAATAATCTTCAACTCCCTCTTTCTGCCCAAGTGGGTCGAAAAGCCCCGTGACGCGCCCGCTTTCTGTCCACTCAACATGTTCAAAACCATGAACAAGTCTCGGCTGATCTGGCGGAGAATAGGGAACAAAATGCAGTTTACCCAGAGCGTAAGTGCGGTATCCAACGGTCTTGAGTGTTTCCGTCATTAAGGGCTGTCCTTCGCGGATTTTTCCAGCATTTCTCTTAATTCCGGTACATACCTGCGGAGTGTTTCCCGTCATTATGGAGGCTCTTGCTGGTATACATATTGGGTCTGGAGTAAAGGCGTTTCTAAAAAGCATTCCTCTTGATGCAAGAGCGTCAAGATTGGGAGTTTTTATAACTGGGTTTCCCGCGCATCCCAATGCATCCCAGCGCATCTGGTCTGCCGTTATCAATAAAATATTTGGTCTGTCTTTATTCATTTTTAACCCTTTATAGCGGCAACGAATTTAGAATTTTTAAAAACTGCGGCAGCCGAAGTTACTGGATTTGTGAATCCGGCAAAAACCCCTTTGGACATTATGTATTCGCAAGCATCCGATTCTGATTCCGAGTCAAACTTATTATCGCAGTGTTTTTCTGAAATGAAATTGTGTTCGTAGGTTGATACGTAGAACAACTTGCCGGGTTCACAATCCATTTCGGAAACTTGAAGATAATCCTTTCTTACTATTCCCAAAACTATTTTCTTCATTTTTCCATTCGCGGCGGCACTTATGCGTGGGGTATTGTAATTATCCTTTTCATAATCGAGGGCAAGCATCGACAATGCGAACGCATCGCGGGGGCTCATGCCAGATAATATTTTTTCGGCAATAGGATCTGTCTGAGAACCATTTGTCGCCACTGCCCAGTCGCCAGCCATTCTGAGGCAGTTGTAAGCTATGTAAGGATTTACGAAAATATCTTTTTCAAAACCTTGTTTAGGGACGATTGCAATACCCTTTTCCATAACCTTTGCCTCCCGGTTTGGAAAAGACCTTGATGACACCCTGTAAACTACGGAAACTATCCCGGACCTGCTCATTCCGGCCGCAACTATTCTCCCCAAATACATGATTTCCTCCTTTATTATTCGGACAACTGGAAGATCCACCCCTTGTCCTTTTGATATTTTCTTTGCACTTTGAATAATCCGATTCTTTTCTTGTCGGAATTTTCGGCGAATTTCGCAAGTATTCCCTCTATGTCTGAAGCTTTATCCGGTATGCTGAATTTTTTCGCGATTTCAGATGCGGACAACTTTTGGCCTGCAATTTCCGGCGCTCGTTTCACAAGCATACTTTGAATTTTTATAATTTCCTTGCTTGCGAGTTTATAGGCTTGGACTCCAGGCTGATGGAAGGCGTTTATGTGTATAAGCTCCGCGTAGAAAGCAACCGCGCGTTCATAAAGGGCAATTATCATTCCTAGGCTGAACGCATTCACTTCGGTGATTCTTATCGTTATCACCTTCCTGTTTTTTTCGAGGAGGGCATTTGTCAGCCCTGCTTGAAATCCGTGCAAATAATCACCCATTGTGATTCCATTTTCCACTTCTATCTGGGCGGAGTCTCTAAGTACCTCTATGAATGTCGCGAAAAAGTCGTCTTTCCCGTCGTTTAACTGTTGGATAAAGGCGTGCGCGTCAGTTCCTCCTTTATTGCCAAAAACATTTAAACCTTGGCAAACCAGCTTGCCTTCAAGATCTCTCTCTTTTCCTATGCTTTCCATGACAAGTTGCTGGAGATATCTTGAAAGGAGCACGAGCCTGTCTGAATATGGCACAATCACCATGTTTTTTTCGCCCCTTCCCTTTCCGGCAAGATACCACATCAAGGCAAGCATATAGGAAGGATTTTCCCTGAAGTTGGAATTTCTCGTCCATTCATCCATGTTACAGGCGCCGTCAAGCAAATCCTTAAAATTTATTCCTGCCAATGCGGCGGGAACATGACCAACGACGCTTGTTTCGCTGGTCCTGCCTCCTATGGAATCCGCCATTGGGAATATTTTCAGCCAATTAGCGTTTTTTGCAAATTTGTCCAGTTCGCTTCCCTCCATAGTGATAGCGCAGGCATGTTTAGAAAAGTCCAGTCCGGCAGCCGAGTAGAATTGTGAGAAGGCTATCATGTTGTTTTTTGTTTCTTGGGTGCCACCCGACTTTGAGATGCTCACAACTATTGTTTTTTCCAGATCGATGACTTGCAAGATGTCCATTACGCCAGCCGTGTCAGTATTGTCGGTAAAATAAATCTTCATCCATCCGTTTCTGCCAGCTACCGTTTTTTCGTTCCAGTGCGGTCCGTTGATTGCAAACTGCAGGAACTGTGGTCCGAGCGCAGAACCGCCGATTCCGTTTATCACTGCGGATTCGATATTCTTCCCAGTGGATCCCTTTATCTTGCCGCTCCTAAGATCTTTCACAAAAAGCTCAACGCTTTTGAATATTTCAGTTGATGGATAGTATTTTCTGTCGGTAAAGTGAGTTACTTTACGGTTTTCGTCGGGATTTTTTATTTCTCCGGCTTCGATTTTCCTCATTTCGAGGTCGGCGGATTTTATTTGTTGATCAAGCTCTTCCATTGACTTGTCGCTGAAATTCATACCAGAAAAGTTTATTTCAAAAGAACTTTTCGGATCGCAAAGCAGGCTTGATATTTTGTTTTTCTTGTTTTTTTCAGTCATTTTATCCTCTTTGTTTTTTCTTTGAAATACGCAAAAGGAAAGCGGGCAGTGAATATTCTATCCTACACAAGCCTTTTGACAAGTTTGGGGTATATGAAAAATTTGAATGACGCCTCCTGTCGAAAATTCCGCCATGATCCTTCTGAAGAAAAACAGGCAAGAGAGGCTGTTGTCATTTCAAACGATGATGCCCCCAATATGGAAGACGCGGTTTGTTCCATTGCCGGATTATGCCCTACGATTAGAACATTTCGGATATTTTCATCCAAATTTTCTATTATATTTATCAGTTCATTTACATTGGCGGAATATAATTCGATATCGGAGACAATATTTTCTTCCAGAAATTCGATTTTTCTCCCGACTATTTTTGCCGTGTCAAACGCTCTTTTTGCCTTTGATGATAATATTGCATCTGGGATGAAGCCTGTTTCTTTTAAAAATGATCCTATGATTTTAGAATCCTTTTCGCCTTTTTCGTTTAGAGGTCTTTCTATGTCAGATTCTCCGTCGGTCCTGTCGGACTTGGCATGTCTCATAATCATTAAAAACTTTTCGTCAGTCATTTTGGTTCATTCTCCTTTTCAGGGGGTTTTATCTTTTGCTGAATTTTCCTTTCATTTTCAATGTTCTCAAGCTCAGCCCTTAACATTAATGAAATCTTTTCTGGAAACCCCTCTATGCATTTTTGAGTGATGTCCGACTTTATTGTTTCAAATGGAGGCAAGCCCATTCGCACCCAGGTGTCTTTTTGTTCAGAACGATATCTGGCGTACACTGCGGCAGCCATTTTTTCGTGGGCGGCCGCGGCATCCCTTTCACCGGCGGCGAGGAGATTGCATGCGCGGTAAATTAGACCACTTATGATGCTCATCGCCTGCCTCGGCGTTGCCATCTGGGAGTCATCTACCCACTCCCTTATTACGATCACATCCAGGGGATATTTGAATCTTTTATTGCCGGGAGAAAGTTCTCTCAAAAGGTTAAGATACTCTTCCGCCTTGGCGTACTGACCAAAGTTATAAAGCGTCACCATCGCGTCTATCATGAAATTCTCAAGTCCCCCTCTGAAAGTTTCCGCCTTTTGTCTTTTGTAGGCCTCTTCAAAATTTCTTCTGACGGCATCCGCAATTTCAAGATTTGGAGTTGTCATAAAATTTCTGAAATCATTTTCGTCGTATATCAATATTTTCCCTGCCATGAAGGCTTCCTTCAGGGATTGCGCTATCATACGATCACAATTTATGTTTACCTCTCCAGACTTGTCGTATTTTATTCCAAGGTTTGCCCAATATATCGCGTGGGCCTCTGGCAGACGCCAGTCAAGCTCGCCGTATTTTTTATTCAATTCCGCTATTTTAACGGGATCTAATTTGTATTTCTCCCTGAGCCATTTTTTTCTTAGAGAAAGTTCAAAATTCAATACGTCGCTATTTTTGGCAAGGGCTCCTTTCATATTTTGATTGAAACTTCCTCTTTCCCTGAAATCCCGCTCCATTTCAGAAAAATTTTTGAATCCCGCTACGTTCATAGCATTTATAATATCTGGATTCTTTTGCATAATTTTCTCAGGATTATCATCGGCGGAGGCAAGGTTCTTCCAGTTGGGAATTTCCGCCCCAAACACCTTCATCATCTCCAAAGCCATCTGATTTTTGTAGTATATATTCGCATCATCCATCACGTTTCCAAGTTTGTGCTGGTATATCCATCCTAGCTCCTTGTAAAGTTCAGGGTCCGAGGGATTGTAGTATATAGCCTCGTCCCTTATTAATTCTATTCCCTTCCTTATCCATCTCCATCTGTCTTCAAAGGACGAGCATGTCACCGATATGTTATATGCCATGTTCCACGCCAAATAAACCGTGGCTCCCGTAAATCTTGGCTGAAGCTTCGTAATCCACGAAGCGAGCTGAACCATTTCAAAATATCTTCCCTGATCCTGCAAGCGTATGCTCCTGATCCAAAGAATATCAGCCAATATTCCCCTGAAGCTGCCCAACGCAACGGTAGTAAAGGCTATTATAGGAGGGGCATTTTCCAGAGGAGTTGTATCGGAGAGCTTCTCCTGGACTCTGATTTCATTCATCTTGACCTGAAGAGAATTCGATAAAAAAACAAATACCACGGTGATTGCAATTATTATGTACAATAATTTTAAGTTATTCTTGTTCATTTCCGCACCACCAGTCCGATTTCACGTCTTTTATATAGGAAAACCGCCACAGCGAAGAGGGGAAGCCCTCTCAGTATGAAAATTTCGAAAAAAAATCTAGCTATAAATGATAGCTCAATTATTTCTCCTTCAGCGACGGTATCCGAAACCTCGAATTTTTGCATCGGAATTATGATCATAAGCAAACCGTGGCTTGCCTTCCTCGCAATTGTTTCAGGAGCAGACTCAAACTTCTCAAGCTCTTCCAGATCGTAACCGAAATCCCTCTCCACGCCCACAACAAAGGTCGTGGCAATCCCAAGCAATAAGTAAGATATGACCATAAAAACAGCCACAGGCATTGAAAAAATGGCTCCCGCCGAAGCCCCAAGCCCGGCCAAAAGTATTATTCTAAGAAATATCATCATTACGGCGCGCAGGTAGTTTTCAAGGAAACTACACCTCCGCTCCAGTAGTTTTGGTCCGTCGCCCGGTTGAAAGAAAAGTGGAGATCCTTCTTGATCCGCATTTAAGAATCCCATTACTGCAGTTCCATCGGAATCCACTATTGCCGGAGAAATTCTTTCTTCTAGAAATACTCCGCACATAAATCTTTCCGGATACGGAGACTTGGCAATCATACCGTACTTCGGCTTGCCATCTTGTGTGGGTTTTTCACCGTTTTCATATATTTGCGCACGTGCACTCCATATCCCATATGTTTCTCGTTGATCTTTTGAAGATACCTTGCCAACATATAATCTGTATCTGAGCGATAAGGGCTCTTCCCGTTTAGGATTTAAACCCTTATATTCCCACGTTTTTATACTTCCCTGCGGTATTTCACCGTATTTTGCGACTAGATTCCTCAATATTTCCTTCAGATGCCGAACTTTTTCGTCCTTGGAGAGGGCCTCAGGAGCACCAGTTGCACCACTTTCAATCGCGTTCATGAGTTGTCTGAATCTCGATTTCACTTCCACGGAAAAATCAGGCATTTCAGGCATATAAACTCTTCTTCCAACCAAGACTTCATTCTTTATCCGTTCTTTTTCCTCAGCGGAAAAATCACTTCTTGAGAATTGAAAAATGGTAAATCCATATATCACCAACGACGCCAACAGCAAAAGCACCCCATGTAGTACCACCACACCGAGGAATTTTCCTATCCATATGACAATTCTTGAAACAGGTTTTACCGATAACATGTGCATTTGGTAGGTCTCTAGGTCGTTGGATAGAGCAAAACAACTGACCCATATCGTGGAAAGTGAAAGAATGAAACCTGATACCCCCAGACAATATTTTAGTGATATGCGTATTAGCCCCCGCGCAGTCCCATCGCTTACTATCGCGTTGGGCAATATGAATATGACAGCAATAAGAAGCAGAAAAAGGAAATGAAAGACATATGATCTCAGTGTCGCTTTGCAGGTCAATTTGGTTATAGCTATCAAGGCTCTCATGTGTTCACTGGAGACTTTTCATCTTGTTAAAATTATCCTAGTTCAAACTTAGAATTTAATCGCAGGAAGTTCCGAAACCTTTAGCTTTTTTTGTCCTCTCCGAGAAGCTTTGAAAGTTTTTCATCAGCATCTGTGAATTTTTCTTCGGCGCCAGATTTAGATGTTGTTGAATCTTTCTGCTTTCCAGTTCCTACAAGCAGGGTAGATAAAACTTCTTCTCCAGCGCTCGCCTTTTGTTCTTCTGGGGCTTTATCACTTGGTTCAGGTATAATTTCAGACTTTTCCTGCTGAATTTTGTCCGATACGGCAAGTTTTTCAAGAATCGGCTTATCGTTATGATCGGTCAGATACTCGGCAATATTTCCTCCTCCGTGCGCGCCAAAAGTTTCCAGTCTCTCTTCTTTCGCTTTCTGGACTACTTCTAGGAAAAAATCTTCAAGAGAACGCCTTGGATGTTCTAGAGAAAATTGTTCGCCTTTCAGATTTTCCCTCAGCAGTTTAAGGAGTTTTTCGGTTTCCTGCGGACCAAGATAGGGTATTTTTACACGATTTTCATTTGATACCGTGAGGAGTTGATCTAAATTCCCACTCGCTCTTATCTTCCCTCCGTACAATATTACAACCCTGTCACAAACATCCTCCACATCTGCGAGCAGGTGACTGCTCACAATAACGGTCTTCCCGCGTTTTTTCAGGAAAAGAATAAGATCCTTTATCTCTCTGCATCCCAATGGATCAAGCCCGGATGTGGGTTCATCGAGAACGAGAAGGTCCGGATCATTTATCATTGCCTGAGCCAAACCTATTCGGCGCGCCATCCCTTTCGAAAATTCTCCAACCTGTCTCTTCGATGCATGAGAAAGACCTACCATATCCAGAAGCTGTGCAGTCCTGCTTCTCCTTTCGGCGGCGGAAAGATTGAATAATGCTCCGAAAAAATCCAAAGTCTCCGCGGCGGTCAAATATTTGTAAAGATATGAATCCTCTGGAAGATATCCTATTCTCTGTTTGGTTTTCACGTCCTCAGGGGGCCTGTCATAAACAGATATGACACCTGAAGTAGGATACAGGAGACCAAGAAGCATTTTTATTGTAGTTGATTTGCCGGACCCGTTAGGACCCAATAGGCCAAATATTTCACCTTCCGCGACCTCGAAGTCAAGATCGTTGACGGCTTTAGCTTTCGGTCTTCCCCAAAAATCCCTGAAGATTTTCGTAAGACCTATTGATTTTACTACAATTTCTTTTTTTTCATTCATTGTGATATAAGGACATCTTTACCCAAAAACATCATGGAAATATTTTTGTAGTTTCACATGCCAGCACGTTCCGTCAGTTCTTCGCCGGTTCTCACGAGTCTAGCACTATTAAAAACAATAACCAGCGTGCTTCCAGCATGCAGTATTGCAGCGGCAATAGGATCAAGATATCCAAAAACGGAAAAACTCACCCCGGCAATTACAAAAACAAGCCCCAAAAGAAGATTCTGATTCACTATCGAATGCGATCTCCTAGCGAGCTTTATAAGCATTGGAATTCTCCTCAAATCATTTGTCATCAACGCTATGGAGGCACTGTTTATTGCTATGTCGCTTCCTATCGCGCCCATCGCTATTCCCAAATCGCCAGCTGCAAGAGCCGGAGCATCATTTATCCCGTCACCAACTACGGCAACTGTATGATTCTTCTTAACGTTTTCAACAAATTCAACCTTGTCATCAGGAAGACACTCAGATCTGACCTCGTCCATTTCAAGACTTGTTCCCACTTTCTGAGCGACCGATGAACGATCCCCTGTCACCATCGAACACTGTCTAACGCCTTCATTTCTCAGATCTACTATGGCTTCTTTGGCCTCTTTCCTCAAGGTATCCCTTAGGCCTATCCATCCCATGACGTTTCCTTCTCTTGCGACAAATACTATACTCATTCCTGAACTTTCTTCTTCAGACGGTTCGTGGGCGTTTTCGAGACGGACTCCTTTCGATTTTAACCAAGCCGACCTTCCCACAAGGCATATTTTCCCGTCAACTTTGGCCGAAATCCCTTTCCCAGGCGATTCCTCCAGGGCTTCGCTCTTGCCGGGTTTTATTCCAGCTTCTTCCGCCAAACGGCATATAGCTCTCGCCGCTGGATGATTACTCGCCGATTCCAATGAAAAAGCGACAAATAACAATTCTGAAGGCTTAATTCCTTCTATTGGGGCAAGCTTGGAAACAGACAATATTCCTTCCGTAAGAGTACCAGTTTTATCAAAAACCACAGAACGTATCTTTGACGCCATCTCAAGATATGATACGTCTTTTATGAGGATACCCAGTCTCGAAGCGGCGGCAAGCGCGGCGACAACGGCAGAAGGCGCTGCAAGGACAAGAGCGCAGGGACATGATGCCACAAGCACTGCTATCACGCTATCCATGTTCCCGCCGCCGAACCACCAAGTCAAACCAGCGATCATCAGCATTGTAGGAGTGTAATAACCGGCGTAAAGATCTATTATTCTCACTATCGGGGGTTTGCTCTTTTCAGCAGCCATTATCATTGCTTTAACCTTTCCAAGGGTGGTATCTTCTCCCAATTTGGAAACTTTTACATCCAAAACCCCCGTTAAATTTTGCGTTCCAGCAAATACTTCATCTCCCGGTTCCTTGTCAACAGGAAGAGATTCTCCGGTTATTGATGATTGATTTACGGTGCTGTTGCCAGCTCCTATCACCCCGTCCACTGGAAAATTTTCTCCAGTGCGAACCCTTATTATGTCTCCTATTGAAAGAGACAAAGCATCTACTTCGATTTCCTTACCCATCAGGTATTTATCAACAAGGATCGGGTGCTCCTGTGCAATCTGGTTAATCACACCAATATACTCTTCTACGTCCTCATCGCTTACAGCGATTCTCATGCCCTGACCACCAAGTACATAGGAAGGACGAACCAGAACAGGATAACCCAGCTCATTTGCTGCTTTCTTAGCTTCCTCAGCAGTAAATACTGTCTGTCCCT
>CAZXAC010000043.1:0-15129 GCA_964638335.1 uncultured Lentisphaera sp.
TATGCCGCTGGCTTTCCACTAGGGAGATATTATCCAGAAAGAAAGAGACAGCTTCTTGTAGCTGTGACAGAGAAAAGAAAGAAAGAGGAAATGAAGTTCTTCGCGACAGCAATGGAGGCGGCAATATGGACCTGATTTTTCACAAGGGAAGTCCGGGGCGTAAAGGATCTTCAATCCCGAATTCAGATGTCTCGAAGAAGACTTCCCTGCCTAAAAATCTCCTGAGAAAGGATAAGGCTGAACTTCCAGAAACATCAGAACTTCAGACCATAAGGCATTTTACTCTTCTAAGCAGGAAAAATATTGGACTTGATAGCGCTTTTTATCCTCTGGGATCATGCACTATGAAATACAATCCTAAATTTCATGAAACGATTTGTGGAATACCAGAGTTTCAGGAACTCCATCCTCTGCTTCCGCAGTTGCGGCATGGAGGAGCTCTAACTCAGGGAGCCTTGGCGGTCATATACGAAACCGAAAGGATGCTTAGTGAAATACTTGGTTTTTCGCAGTGTACTATGCAACCTCTTGCCGGTGCTCACGGTGAATTGACAGGTGTTATGATAATCGCCGCATATCATGCTGACAGGAAGGATTCAAAAAGAAAAGTGATGTTGATCCCGGATTCTGCACACGGGACAAATCCCGCAAGTGCGGCAATGGCCGGATTTTCCACCAAGACGGTAAAGAGTGCGTCCGACGGATGCATAGATATTGAAGAATTAAAAACCCTCCTCAATGATACTGTTGCAGGTCTTATGATAACGTGTCCAAATACGCTAGGTTTGTTTGATCGCAGGTTTGCTGAAGCGTGTGAACTCGTACACAAAGCTGGTGGGCTGGTTTATTGTGATGGAGCTAACCTCAACGCATTGATCGGAAAATTGAGACCAGGAGATCTTGGAGTTGATGTTATGCATGTAAATCTTCACAAAACATTCTCTTCTCCTCATGGAGGCGGGGGACCAGGATCGGGTCCGGTCGGAGTTGCTGAAAAACTAGTTCCATATCTTCCAATATCAAGGGTGGACAAAAGAGATGATGGGACCTATTCCCTCAAATATGATTTCCCAAAAAGCATTGGATATATAGCTCCATTTTATGGAAATTTCGGCGTCATTCTTCGCGCATACGCCTACCTTTTGACGGTTGGCGGAGATGGACTGGAAAAAATAAGCTTGTACGCGATTCTGAACGCAAACTATGTTAGACAGAAGCTGAAGGCATCCTATTATCTGCCTTATGACAGAATGTGCATGCATGAATGTGTTTTTTCCGGAGAGAAATTCCTTGATAAAGGAATTCACGCGGTTGATATAGCAAAAGCCCTGATAGACAAAGGCTATCACCCTCCGACGATATGTTTCCCACTTATCGTAAAGGAAGCCCTAATGATAGAGCCGACCGAAACAGAAACAAAAGAAGAGCTTGACAAATTCATTGATGTAATGATAGAAATTTCAAGAAAAGCAAGTGAAGAGCCGGAGAGGATCAAGGAATGTCCTTTATCTACGCCAGTGGGACGTATAGATGAAATAACTGCGGCAAGAAAACCTTTCACAGCCTGCATACAGTAAACTTAGATTCCGCTTTCTATCCTTTTTTCGACAGTTTTAAACAAAAGATCCTCATCTTTAGGCATCTCCACTCGAATCGTGTCCTTATGTTTATTTCGGAACCAAGTGTCCTGTTTTCTTGCAAGCTTGATTGTCGCTGAGATTATCCTGTCTCTCATGGCCTCGTAAGTTGTTTGACCAGACAAATATTCTGCTATTATTCCGTATCCTATGACCTGTCGCGCCGTAGGTGAATTTAGAAGACCTTTCTTGATCATAGTTTCAGCCTCCTGGATCCATCCTTTCTCGAGCATTTGTTTCGTTCTGTCTGCTATTCTCTGTTTTAGCTCCTTTCTGTCCCTGCAAATTATAAAGCATAAATTTCTGCCTATTGAAGAGCTATTGTCCCATCTTGTCCTCTGAAGACATGCGGACCTTTCGTTCAAAATCACAAGTTCAGCGGCTCTGAGCATTCTTCTCAAATTCGGATATGTTTTTGATAGGTCTGCCGGGCTTTTGTCCCCTAGAAATCTCTTCAACCTTTCGATTCCGTTGGAATCTGAATATTCCTCCGATAATCTGGAATAGAGTTCTGGATCGGAGGGCAGAGGATCCAAATCGTCGATAACCGCCTTTAAATACATTCCGCTTCCTCCTGCAAATATGGGAATTTTCCCATTTTTTCGGATTTCGTTTACTGCGATTTCTGCAAGATTTTTATATTTGAATACGTCAAGTTTTTCGGATATTTCAAGAACATCTATAAGATGGTGTGGGATCTGTCTTCTTTCTTCTGGCGACGGTTTTGCGGTGCCAATGTCAAGACCCTTGTAGACCTGCATTGAATCGGCATTTATAATCTCTCCGCCGAATCTTTCGGCAACCTTCATAGCAATATCGCTTTTACCTGTGGCAGTAGCGCCCATCAGGAATATTGAGAGAGGTTCAGGCATTTTCCTGGAGCTTGCCTTCATTTGAGAAAGACGTTATAATCAAGAGTATTACGCTGATTGTTATTGCGCTGTCCGCGATATTGAACGCCGGCCAATGATAACGTCCCCAAAAAAAGTCCAAAAAATCAACCACAGATCCCCTGATAATCCTGTCGAAAAGATTTCCTGATATTCCGCCAGCAAGCAACGATAGCGCTATTTTGTTTATATTGCTGTTCCCCGAAAGTTTCTTAAAGTAAAGAATCAAAAACAAAAGAGCGGCTATTGCGATCGCTGTTAGCAAAAATGGATAATCGGAAAGCATTCCCCAAGCGGCACCCATGTTTCTAACTAAGACAATATTGAAAAATCCAGGGATAACGGGAATCGCAGACTCAAGATTGCGCAAGATGATGATCTTCGACATCTGATCGAATATAAAAACAAGAAGGGCAATATTAAGCGGAGAAAAAAGAGAAACCATCGAAAACTCAGTTTTCCGTTGCGACTCTTCTTGTGGGATATTATTGCTCAACGTTCAAATTCTATCTTTTCTGAATTCTCTTCGCGCTTAGATTTGCATTTCACGCAGAACCTGGCGTGGGGTTTTACGTTAAGGCGTCCTTCAGGTATCTGGCATCCGCAGTCGAAGCATTTGCCGTATTCATCGTTCGCAAGCCTCTGCAGGGCTTCATCTATCATTTCCAGATCTTCCATCTCGCCAGTCATTATGTCAAGTTCCATGTTGTGAAGGAAGTTGTCACTGCCGTAATCAGCGAGGTGGTTGGTCATAGTGCTTGAATGTTCCCCTGTCGTAGCGCCAGAAGCAAGAGCTTCTTCCGAAAGGAACTTCACTTGTCCAAGAATATTAGCCCTAAGTGCCATAAGCATTTCGTAATATTTTTTCTTCTTGCCTCTGAAGCTGGCAACGACTTTTGGAGAAATCGGTCCGACAAGTTTGACTTTTATCTTACGGCTTGCCTTTTTTCCGGCCGATTTCTTAATGACCGTTGATTTATTTACTTTCTTCTTAGTGATAGATTTTGATAAAACTTTCTTCTTTGTTTCCGGCTTCTTTGCGGATTTGATTACGATCTTTTTTGTTTTTACAATCTTCTTTACAACTTTCTTTGCTTTTTTATTTTTCGAAGACATTTTTATCTCCTCAATTTATAATATTCCCTACTTGAAGGGCGCAAAATTATCACGAGTAGGGTCAAAATCAAGCCAAAAACGTTTTTTTATTCTTTGAAAAACGTTTTTTAAGAAATACCGTGATTTTTTCCGTTTTTTCACTAAAAGAGGTTTTTTGTGATTTATGATAGATATGCACACGCATAGCCTAGCCTCAGATGGGTCATTTTCTCCATCTGAGATTGTGAAGGAAGCCGAAAAAATAGGCCTTTACGCTTTTGCTCTTACCGATCATGACACGATATCGGGTCTTGAAGAGCTTGAACTTGCTTCCGAGCGGAGGGGATATGCGAGGGCTGTACAGGGCGTTGAGATTTCTGCAAGGCTTGGAGAATCTTCCATACACCTATGTGGACTTTTCATAAACCGTTCTTCGGTGGAGCTTGGCGATCTGCTAAAGCGCGCAAGGGATGGAAGAAATATGAGAAATATCCAAATAACAGAAAAATTGAACGGTTTAGGTTTTGACATTTCGATGGAAGATGTTCTTGGCGTCTCGGACGGGGAATCCGTGGGTAGGCCGCACTTTGCAAAAATTCTAATTAAGAAAGGATATTTCAAAACCATTCAGGAAGTATTTGATAAACTGCTAAAAAGGGGAGAGCCAGCATATGTTGAAAGAAAACTGCCTTCCCCCGGAGAGGCCATATCCGCAATCCATAAATCCGGAGGAATATCAATCTGGGCGCATCCATTTGCCAGGAGAAATTTGAATAGGAGAGTTTTTAGAGAATCCCTAGATTACATAAAAGATTTGGGTCTTGACGGGTTGGAGGCATATTACAGCACCTACGACAAAGGCATACAGGAATACATATGCCAAGTTGCGAAGGAGGAAAATCTCCTGATATCGGGCGGCAGTGATTTTCACGGGGAAAATATGGACGGAGTAATGTTGGGCTCTGGGATGGGCGGGCTTCTGATCCCGGACGAAGTTTTTCAGCCTTTGCAGGAAGCCGCCAGTAAAATTAAAGTAATTGGAGACGGCAGTGCCTGACTTTTCTGCATTAGATGATCCTTATTTGTTCTGGTTTTTATCCGGAATTTGCGCATTTGCTATAGGATTTTCCAAAAACGGTGTGGTGGGAGCCGGCATACTGGCGGTTCCGCTGATGGCCTATATTTTCCCAGCAAAAGCTTCAACCGGAATACTTCTACCGATGTTGGTCGGAGGAGATATCATTGCCGTCTGGACTTTCAGAAAACACGGAGAATGGAAATATATAATGAGGGCACTGCCATGGGCTCTCATAGGAATTGTCGTCGGATGGAAGGTAATGCAAATCCCAAGTTTATCCGCCGATTTTTTCAAATACTTTATAGCTGTGACAGTTATGGCGGTGATAGTTCTTGGAGAATGGCTCGCGATTCAAAGGAAAGATGAAAAATCTCTGAATATCCCGCATTCTATTTTTTTTGCGGCGTTCTTTGGCGTTCTAGGAGGTTTTACCACCATGACCGCAAACGTAGCCGGACCGGTTTTTGCGATATATCTGCTTTCCATCAATCTCCCAAAAGAGAATTTCATAGGCAGCATGGCGAGGATATTCCTGATATTAAACGTGATTAAGATACCATTCAGCGCTCAGCTTGGATTGATAAATTACGATACGCTAATCTTCAATATCACAATGCTTCCTATAACCATGCTTGGAGCGTATTTCGGATTCAAGACAGCAAAAATAATCCCTCAGAAGATGTTCAACTTCGCAGTAAAAATCTTGGCTCTTCTGGCGGCAATAAAATTGCTCTTCTAAAAAGGATGGTGCCGGAGGAGGGAGTCGAACCCTCATGCCCTTGCGGGCGCCAGATTTTGAGTCTGGTGCGTCTGCCAGTTCCACCACTCCGGCAAAAAAGAGAGATAGTATAATACAAATTCAGAAAAATAACAGGAGACGATGCTTTAACAGCTAAATGTTCCAAACTTAAAATATTTTTTCAATCAGTCCTTTTTGGTTGCAGCAACAATTAGCATCGGCCCAACGAAAAAAGCTTTTCCTATGAAATAGATCCCTATCGCCTGCCAAACATATTCCCCGTCTTTCCCCTCCCCAAGCGTAAGTCCGGTTCGCGAAAGTATCCACAGACCCGCTACAAGGCACGCCACAGAAGAAATAATACCGCACGTAACTGCAAATTTTTTCATTTCCGCAAACCTCAGTGAAAAAGTTTATCTCCGGATTAAGATAATCTCCTTTAAGATGGAATTCCAGTTCCCTTGATATTTTTAATTTATCCGCTATCTTGCAAATCAGATACAATGTCCCGAATGTTACCTAATAAGAATTTAAAAAATATCCACAATGAAACCAAGAAAAAATACTCGAAATTCAGCAAGCGCCCATAAAATATCCTTCAATGTTTTTATTTTTGCTTGCGCTTTTTTTATTTCATCCTGTGAAAGCCTGCCCCCGGGAGATCCTCCACAAAATGGAAAGCTGGCGGAGATAATACATACGCCGCTAAACCAAAAAGAGTGCAAGACGGACAAGGACGCAATATCATACATGCTTTCTTCAATCGTTTCCAAATGCGGACCTATCTCGACGGCTTCGACAATCAATCCTCCGGACGTAATAAACGACTTCATGGCTTTTCAAGATGGACGCGTCAATTATATGCCAATGGAACTGTGGAACAACCTTGAAAAAATGAAGATGATAGCCCCCGTTACCGAAAGGGATAAAGCTGAATATATTTTATCAAGTGAGTTTTCAATATCCACGGATTCAGAAGCTAAAAATAAATTTCTGTGGAAAATGGAGATGAAGGAGAGCTTAGAGCAAAACTCCATTTGGGAAGACGAGATCTCCTTCATTATCGAAAACTGACGAACAAAACCCTATCACATGATAAGAACCTACGGAGACGCGCTTAAATTCCTCTCAAATCTTGAATTCTTCGGAATGAAACTCGGTCTTGAACAGACAAGACTGCTTGCGAAATTCGCAGGGAATCCGCAGAACAAGATAAGATTTATTCATGTGGCGGGGACAAATGGAAAAGGAAGTGTTTGTTCAATGCTTTCTTCATCATTGTCAAATGCCGGTTTCAAGACAGGTCTGTATACTTCCCCGCATCTTATATCCCCAAGGGAACGATTTAAAATCGACGGCATTGCAATCTCAGAAAAAGAATTCGCGAAATTCGCGAGAATAACAGAGGAGGCTGTCGAAGAATTGAAAAAGAATGGCGGACAGGCAACATATTTTGAGGCAACAACAGTAATGGCTCTCCTGTATTTCAAAGCAAAAAAAACGGATTTTGTAATATGGGAATGCGGAATGGGGGGGAGACTTGATGCTACAAATATAGTCGAACCAGAATTGTCAATAATATCATCAATAGGCAAAGATCACTGCAATTATTTGGGCTCTGCAATTGCGAAAATCGCATATGAAAAAGCAGGAATAATAAAAAAAGGAAAAACTGTATTCTGTGGCAAAAATATCAAAACCCAAGCAAGAAACAAGATAAAATCAGTGGCAAAAAAATTGTCCAGTCCCGTCATTTTTTGCGACAAGGAGGCGTCTTCCTTGCGTCACGGCAAGTTTTCCAATAGAAAATTTGACGGACAGCTTTTAAAATTTGACGGACGTAATATCCTTACATATTTCCCCGGATTGCATCAAAAAAGAAATATTTCCTTGGTCTTTAATGTTCTAAAGTACCTTTCTGACAAATATAATTTTAATTTTGATCGTGCTATTGAAGGGCTTTCGCATGCTTGTCTTCCGGCCAGAATGACGGTGACGCCAGACCTCTCTCTAGTTGATGGAGCGCACAATCCGCAGGCCGTAGAAGGGCTTGTTGAAAATCTGAAATTTTATTTTAAAGGAGAAAGTTTTTGTATAATATTCGGGTGTTTGAAAGACAAGGATGCAAAAACAATGCTCAATAAACTTTCTACTGTGGCAAAGGAATTTCGTTTTGTTCCTATTCTCGCATCAAGGAAGGCTTATGAACCCAAAGACCTGAAACATATCGCAGAAAGGACAGGATTGCCGGCAAAAGCATACGAGTCTTTGGGCTCTGCTTTGTCTGAAAAAAGCGAGAGAAAAGTAATAGCGGGGTCTTTTTATCTGGCGGGAGAGGCTTTGAAGCATTATTTTACCGGCGAAGAAATAATAAACTGGAGAAGAAAATGAAAAATATGCTTATCACATGCCTGCTCTCATCAAACATAATACTGTTTTCCATCAGCTTGCCGGCGGAGGAAGCGAAGGTAGATAAAGTTCAAGACTTGTTGAAACAGCATAGAACATGTTTGACAGAGCTTGCCAAACTTAGAGAAAAGGCGATTTCAGACGATAAGGATTTAAAAGAAATTCACGGTAAAATAATTGAATTGCATTCCCAACTGGCGGAAAAACTCGACCAGATCCCAGAAATAAAGAAGCTTAATGATAAAATAATAGACCTCGAAAAAGAAATAGAAACGGAAAAGTTAAAAACCGAGAAAAGCAACATTTCAATAAACTGAGATAGGATGCCGGAATGAAGAATATTCTCGTAACAGGCGGAGCCGGATTCATAGGAGCCAATTTCGTAAAGTACTTGCTTCGCAAACAAAGGGACATTCTCGTAGTAAATTATGATGCCCTCACTTACGCGGGAAATTTGGAAAGCCTGTCAGACCTTCTCGAAGAAAAAAGACACATATTCATACACGGAGACATAAGAGATCAGTCTAAAATAGAAAAAACCTTGGTCGAAAATCAAATTGAAGGAGTAATAAATTTCGCGGCGGAAAGCCACGTTGATAGATCTATAGATAATCCGGGGGAATTTATACAGACAAACGTTGTGGGAACACTGAATCTTCTTGCGACCGCTAGAAAGCTTGGGATAAAAAGATTCCTGCAGATATCCACTGATGAAGTATATGGTTCCCTGTCCTCCGAAGAAGCGGCCTTCACAGAGGACACACAGATCAGACCCAATTCTCCTTACAGCGCAAGCAAAGCATCGGCAGATCATCTTGTAAGAGCATATCATCATACCTTTGGCATGGATACATTGATAACTCGATGCTCAAATAACTACGGGCCTCTCCAGTTTCCAGAAAAAATGATACCGCTATGCATAAATAACGCCTTCTGCGGAAAAAAAATACCTGTCTACGGAGACGGTATGCAAATAAGAGACTGGCTTTATGTTGAAGACCATTGTGAGGCGATATGGAAAGTGTTTTTAAAAGGAAAAAGCGGAGAGGTCTATAACATTGGGGGAGACAACCAAATGACAAATATAGATTTGGTTAGAACCATATTGAAAACCTGCGGAAGGGACGATTCTCTAATAAGTTTTGTAAAAGACAGGCCAGGCCATGACCGTAGATATGCGATAAATTTTTCCAAGATCAAGAAGGAACTTGATTGGAAACCAAAACATGACTTTGCTTCAGGAATCGTCAGCACAGTAAAATGGTATTCAGAAAATAGGGAGTGGCTGGATCACCTGACCAGTGGCGAATATAAGTCCTACTACGAGAAAATGTATTCCGGGAGATAAGGCAAATCCCAGCGATTTTTCACAGGGCGCCGCGATTAATATAGGTTTACTTTTTCGACCATATCCTAGTGTTGAGGGAGAGTTCCTCAACAATTCCCGCCGATACGTTTATGAACGAGAAATATTCCGCAAGGGTCTTGTTGTCGCATACTGGAGAGAATATTCTCGGTTCAAAGAGATCCCTGTTGCAGCTTATCGCGAGAAACAGTTTTGACCCCACAAATGAAAGCGATATGTCTCCCCGACAAAGTTTTTTGGCTTTTTCGTGGAAGTCAATTATTTTCCGCATCAATGCGGGAGAAAGAATGTATCTCGCCTCCACTTGGTCTGTTCCGTATACCACGAAAAGCTTTTCAAAGTCGGGATCCTCCAATTTTATAAGTTGATCCCTGCTCATGTTCCAAGATTGCAATGTCTGACCTATAAATCCTAGGAATTTTTCCGCAAAGTCCGGCAATATCACAGTTCTCCCTTGAAATTCCTTATTGAAGTCCGATATCACAAACATTCCCCTGAATATGGTATGCCATTGAGTCCTTTTGTGCCCCTTTGAATCAGTATGTTCAGTCTTGTACTGGGAATGAACTTCTGAAAATTCTATCTCTGTTTTATCTATCTTTCCAGATATGTAGTCCTCGCTGCTATATCTGTCGGGAATTGTGGTAAAAATACCGCTCATCATATATTTTGACTGGGCAATTCCGCTGGCGGGCTGGTACGAAAGCGAAGGTTCCACGAACTTCACTATTTCCCCTATTACAAGTTTCTTGTAGGCAAGTTTGTATTCGTCAAAAAAGGGCTTTATCCGGAAAAGATACTGACATAAGCACGCAACAAAGCCTATCAGCATGAATCCTAAGAAAAAAATCGTGCTGCCAGCTAAAATTGAAACGATTGAAAGGAAACCGAACAATATAAGAATCCCGAACAGAAAGAAAATCCTTCCTGAAATCAATTTGCGTTTGTTCTCAAGAGGAACACAGCTCTCCCTCATAACGCCTTTGGCGAAAATCGCAAATTCATCATGGGTCT
Source organism: uncultured Lentisphaera sp. (assembly GCA_964638335.1). Lineage (GTDB taxonomy): Bacteria > Verrucomicrobiota > Lentisphaeria > Victivallales > GWF2-50-93 > DYMC01. Next base: position 10,229 of record CAZXAC010000043.1, read on the forward strand.
TCATTTTGTAAAATTCCACACAATATAGAAATAAAATAAAAGCAAATAATGTTAAAGTTAGCAGGCTTTCCATGCAAGGCAAGGAAGGCGTAGCATATGCGCTAGCCGGGTAAATTAATTTCCGTAAACTCCAAAATCACGCTCATAAGAGCATCAAGAGTAAATTCCCATCTTGTATTTAATGAAAAAAGAAGAAAAGTATGACCATGGCGAAATTTATTCCAGATGAAATTGTTGATGAAATAAGAGCGAAAAATGATATCATAGATGTCATTCAGAGCTATATCCCCCTTAAGCGTGCAGGTAGTTCGTACAAGGCCCTTTGTCCTTTTCACAACGAAAAGACGCCTTCGTTTAATGTGAATCCCACGAGACAGATGTTTTATTGCTTTGGATGCGGAAAGGGCGGAGATGTGGTCAAATTTGTGATGGAAAAGGAAAACGCCGATTATCCCACAGCTCTCCGAATTCTTGCGGATAGGTCGGGAGTTACAATTCCAGATAGGGGTGGAGCCCAGTCCGGCCCCGGCAAAAATCGCAAAGACAGGCTCTACAAAATGCACGAAGAGCTTTCCTCCTATTTCCAAGAAAACCTTTCCGGTGGCAAGGTCGCCCCAGTTTCGGAATACGTCCAAAAAAGAGGTATAGGAAAAGATACCGTAGACAAATTTAAGCTAGGAGCGGCACCAGATTCTTGGGATGATGTCCTGAAACTGCTGTCAAAAAATGGATACTCTGAAGAAGAAATGATAGAGTCTGGACTAATATTGAGAAATCCAGAATCGGGAAGAATATATGATCGTTTCCGGAAAAGACTTATGTTTCCGATTGCCGACGAACAAGGCAGGATTGTAGGTTTCAGCGGCAGAACTGTTGAAGAAGCCGAAAAAGAAGCAAAATACGTGAACAGTCCGGAGACTCCGATATTTAAAAAAAGTAGAATACTTTACGCTCTGGATAAGGCGAGAGAAAACATAAAAAGAAAAGACTTCTCCGTACTCTGCGAAGGACAGCTCGATGTGATAGCCATGCACTCCGGAGGAATTGACAATGCCGTGGCGCCGCAAGGCACAGCCTTCACCTCCGAACAAGCGGGCATATTGAAAAGATATTCCGGGAAAGTATGCATATGTTTTGATGGCGATGAAGCCGGACAGAAGGCAACTTTGAGAGCAATAGAAATATTGCTTTCATTGGATATGGAGCCTAGTGTTGTTGTCCTGCCCCCGGAAGATGATCCGGATTCTATTCTTCGCAAGGGCGGAGCGGAAACCCTCGATGCGGCTATCCGATCGGCCATTCCATTTTTTGATTTTCTGATTAGGAGCAAAATCCCCTCTGGAAGAAGCCTTTCTCCCTGGGAAAAGAATTCAGCGGCGGCTGATATCGCGGAATATATCGCGAAAATCGCAAGTCCCGTGCTCAGATCTTCTTTCTCATCAATCCTCGCCGAAAAAATAGGTGTATCGGAATCGACAATAATATCCGAAATGAAAAAAAGACGCGAAAATCGCAACTCTCAATATGAAGATAGGAAAAATACGGACATTCAGCAAGATTTGGCCGGTTCCCCAGAATCTCAGATACGAAAGGCCGAAGAAATCCTTCTGGAACTGTCAATCATGCATGGTACTTTCTGCAGGAGAATTGCCGAGGATCTGCCAAGCGAAATGATAAGCTCTACTCCAGTGGGAAAGGCAATAGAAATCGCAGTCTCAATGACACTCAACGGAGAATGGGAAAACATAGTTGGAGAAATTAAACAGAAAATAAGCGAGGAAAATGATCCCACTCTATGCAGAATCCTCGCATTCGGGGGAGAATTCGATGAGAATAACTCAGGGAAAGCCTACGATGATTGTATAAAAATAATCAAAAATTATCACCTAGGAAAAAAAATAGCACGACTTAACGAAGACCTATCCACAGAAAAAGATGAGGAAAAAAGAAACTCCATAATACTTCAAATAACCGAGCATAGGAAGGAAATAATAAAACTCAATTCAAGAAAAAATACAAACCCTGAAAACGGGTAGAAACAATCCCCCCTAAAACCCTCATCGCATGCTTTGTGAAATAAGTAGCAATCATTCCTCAAATACAACGTGAATATCCTTTAAAAACAGAGACAATGTGTCGCATGTGGGACATATTTAAGCTTCTTTCTTTAAGTGATAACACAGTATTAATAATATTTTTAAAATGTTTTATATTAAGCATTTAAAACTTATTTTTTTCTGATGGCACGCCCTTTGCTGAATAAAACAGCTGTAAAAAATATTTTAAACATTTCTGGAGAACACGATCATGGCAAAAATACTAGGAATAGATTTGGGAACTACGAATAGCTGTATGGCGGTTATGGACCACGGCGAAGTGAAGGTCATTCCAAATAGCGAAGGAATGAGAGCCACCCCATCGATAGTTGCTTTTACTAAATCAGGAGAGAGGTTGGTAGGTCAGACCGCAAAACGTCAGGCTGTTACGAATCCAAAAAATACGATTTTTTCAATAAAACGCTTCATGGGAAGAAAATACAGCGAAATCGGAAGGGAGCTCGAATTGGTCCCCTATGAAGTTGTTGAAGCAAAAAACGGCGATGCACATGTCAAAATAAATGACAAGACCTACTCTCCTCCAGAAATTTCCGCAATGATACTCCAAAAGCTCAAAGCCGACGCCGAAGCATATCTGGGTGAAGAGATAAAGGAAGCTGTCATAACTGTTCCGGCTTACTTCAATGACAGCCAGCGCCAGGCGACCAAAGATGCCGGCAAGATCGCCGGTCTCGATGTAAAAAGAATAATAAATGAACCTACCGCCGCGGCACTGGCATACGGGCTTGACAAGAAAGGCGACGAGGCGGTTGCGGTATACGACCTCGGTGGTGGAACATTCGACATATCAGTCCTAGAAATAGGCGATGGAGTATTCGAAGTAAAGGCGACAAACGGGGACACCCACCTCGGTGGAGACGATTTCGATCAAGCAATAATAAACTGGTTGGCAGATGAGTTCAAAAAGGAAAACGGAGTTGACCTCAAAAAGGACGCTCAAGCGCTCCAAAGGCTGAAGGAAGCCGCCGAAAAGGCAAAATGCGAGCTCTCAACAAATATGAACAGCGAAATAAACCTGCCGTTCATAACTGCAGATGCCTCAGGACCGAAACACCTTACAATGAATCTCTCCCGCGCAAAACTTGAACAACTAGTGGACAATCTCGTGGAGAGAACCATGGCTCCAGTTGAAAACTGCATGCGGGACTCAGGACTGAAAACATCCGACATAAAAGAAGTAATACTAGTCGGTGGACAGATAAGAATGCCAAAAGTGCAGGAAGCCGCAAAGAAATTCTTTGGAAAAGACCCACATAAGGGAGTAAATCCTGATGAAGTTGTCGCAGTTGGCGCAGCGATACAGGGCGGAGTGCTGGGCGGACAAGTGGAGGATGTTGTGCTTCTGGATGTTACTCCGCTGTCGCTTGGAATCGAAACCCTTGGTGGCGTCATGACTAGGCTTATAGAGCGCAACACCACCATCCCTACAAGGAAAAGCGAAATTTTCAGCACTGCCGCCGACAGCCAGCCTTCAGTGGACATACATGTTCTGCAGGGCGAAAGACAGATGTCGAAGGACAATAAGAGCATTGGAAGATTCCGTCTCGATGGAATTCCTCCGGCCCCCCGCGGAGTGCCTCAGATAGAAGTTACCTTTGACATAGACGCCAACGGAATACTTCATGTCACGGCGAAAGATCTCGGCACCGGAAAGGAACAGAAGATAACCATAACTGCAAGCTCCGGACTTAATGACAAGGAAATAGATAAAATGGTGAAGGATGCCGAAAAGTTTGCTCAAGACGATAAAGCCGAAAAGGATAAGGTTGAAACTCGCAACCGCGCGGATTCCACTATATACCAGACTGAAAAACAACTGAAGGAATTTGACGAGAAACTTCCGGAACCAGTCAAGAAACCTCTCAAAGACAAGATAGAAGAGCTAAAAAAGGCAAAAGAAAAGGACGATATAGAGGGCATGAAGAAAACTATGACCGACATGGAACAGCTCCTCCAGAAAATGGGAGAAGAAATATACAAAGGAGCGGGGGCCGCGCCGGGCGGATTCGGTGGTGCAGGTTCTCAACAGAAGGACGATGGGCAGGAAAATCCCGGGAATCAGAATCAAAATAAATCCGGCGGAGATGAAAAAGTCGTGGACGCAGAAGTCATAGACGACGAAAAATAACCCGATTCGATAAACTTAGAGCAAGAAGCTTTTAATATTCAAACCAAAAAGGAGAAAAAGCATGAGTAAAGTGAACATCAAACCGCTCGGAGACCGTGTCCTAGTGGAACAGGTCGAAGAGAAAGAACAGGTAAAAGGAGGGATAGTTATCCCGGATTCAGCGAAGGAAAAGCCGATGGAAGGCAAAGTCGTTGCGATCGGAACAGGCAAAATAGACGAGAAGGGCAATAAGATTCCCTTCGATGTGAAGGTCGGAGACATCATCCTCATGAGCAAGTACGGCGGCACGGAAGTCAAATACGACGACAAGGAATACAAAATTCTCAGTCAGAGCGACATTCTCGCTGTAGTTGGCTGAACTCAATTTAATAAAAACAAGGAGTAAAATATCATGGCAGGTAAACAGTTGATTTTCGGTGAAGACGCGAGGAGGAAAATCCTCAGAGGCGTCGAACAGCTTAGTAAGGCGGTTACGGCTACTCTCGGTCCAAAAGGAAGAAATGTAGTGCTCGACAAAAAATTCGGTTCTCCTACAGTCACCAAAGACGGTGTGACGGTAGCGAAAGAAATCGAATTGCAGGATCCCTTTGAAAATATGGGAGCCCAAATGGTTCGTGAAGTTGCAAGCAAAACTTCCGACATCGCCGGTGATGGTA